>DASQMM010000108.1:0-35443 GCA_035645495.1 Brevibacillus sp.
TCTCCGACCGGAACGGTCACGACAGGCAAGCCAGAGTTTTCGGGTACAGCAACACCGGGTGCTACGATCACAGTAAAGGTAGCCGAAGGCATTACATTGATAACCACAGCTGATGAGAACGGCAACTGGAGTGTAACGCCAACAACGGATATCCCAGATGGCGACTACAACGTAGTCGTAACAGCAGAGAAAGACGGAAAAGTATCCGAACCGATTACAAAGGCAATCAAAGTAGACGCAGCAACTCTGACAGTAGCAATTGAACAACCAACAGGTAGCAAAGTATCCAATGCGAAGCCAACGTTCAAAGGAACGGCAACACCTGGGTCTGAGGTTACAGTTGAAATTAAAGACAAAGCTGGAAATGTAGTAGATACTCCAACAGTTACTGTCGATGCAGATGGCAACTGGACATTTACACCAACGAATAATCTTACAGACGGTCAATACACCGTTGAGGTAACAGCGACAAAAGATGGCAAATCTACGAAAGCAACAAAATCTATTACAGTAGATACAGCACCAACATTACCTTCTGTTGATAAAACAGCACTGCAAGCTAAAGTGGATCAAATCAAAGATGAGAATCTCACTGGCGATGACTACACTAGTGAGAGCTGGGAAGTGCTGGAGAAGGCCCTGGAAAAAGCAGTCTCCGTACTAGATGATCCATTCGCGACGCAACAAGAGGTAGACGCTACGCTGTCTACATTGAAAGATGCGTACAATGGTTTGGAAAAAGTATCATCGGAAGTAGACAAATCCAAGCTGCAAGCGAAAGTGGATGAAATTGAAGCCGAAAAACTCATTGCTGATGATTACACGAATGAGAGCTGGAGCGAGCTGGAGAAAGCCCTGGAACGAGCAACCTCCGTACTGGCTGATCCAGAAGCAACGCAAAAAGAGGTAGACGCTGCGCTGTCTGCATTGAAAGATGCGTACAATGGTTTGGAAAAAGTATCATCGGAAGTAGACAAATCCAAGCTGCAAGCCAAAGTAGACGAGATAGCAGCCGAGAATCTGGACGAAGATGACTATACCAAAGAAAGCTGGAGAGAGCTGGAAAAAGCGTTGGAAAAAGCAGAAGCTGTTCTGGCTGATTCACATGCAACCCAGAAAGAAGTAGACGCGGCGCTCTCCGCATTGAAAAAAGCCAGAGAAGGTTTGAAAAAATCGGGCGAGCCTACCGTCGACAAGAGTAAGTTGGAAGCCAAAGTGGATGAAATCGTCGAGGAAGATTTGGATGAAGACGACTACACCGGATCCAGCTGGAGAAAGCTTGAAAAAGCATTGAAGCAAGCGAAAGATGTACTGGCAGATCCTGATGCAACGCAGGATGAGGTAGATGAAGCGCTGGCTGAACTGAAAAAAGCGAGAAGAGATTTAACAACTGCCGACAAACAAGGCAGCGGCCGGGATAAAAACCGGGATAGAGACAAGGGAGACGCTTATAACGTTTCCAACCCATTCTTCTCGGAAGACGGTTCTAGTGTTGGGCAACAGAAGCCTAGCGAGCCTACAAAGGTCGAAGATAAAAATGACTACACAGGCTACATGAACGGTTATCCAACCGGAAAATTCGATCCGAACCGTCAAGTAACGCGTGCAGAAATGGCGATGATCCTGGCAAACACAGGAATGATTAACCCGGAAACATCGGCAAGCGGAACGTTCTATGACGTAGACAATGGACATTGGGCAGCAGATGCCATTAAACGTGCAAACGAAGCAGGTCTGATGAACGGATATGCGAATGGCACGTTTAATCCGCAAGGCGGCATCACGCGCGCAGAGATGGCTACCATTGTATACAAATATCTGGGGTTAACCGGTGATGGAATGCCGAACAACTTCAACGATGTACCAGCAGACCACTGGGCAACCCAGATTATTGCGGCCGTTAGCGAATCTGGCTTGATGAACGGGTATCCGGATGGCACATTCCATCCGCAAAAAACATTGACCCGAGCAGAAACGGTCACCATCATTAATCGATTGACGAACAAGATTCAGTTGAGCCCGGTAAACGGACAAAGTTGGCCGGATGTACCTCCAACTCACTGGGCGTACAAGGATATTGAAGCAGCAACCAAAAAGTAAAGGCAACTCATAACGAAAAAGGACCCATCCTGTATTCTGACAGGGTGGGTTCTTTTGCTGTCACACCAGGCTGAAGAATGCCCGAAGATGTATTTAGAATTTTCTTGCAACTAATCCACTCTGCGTGATATGATATTTTCAGCAAAAAGGTTAAACGATTAACTAATACGTTTAACCTGTCGTTAGCAGGGAGGTTTCAAATGGTTACTTTAAAGGATATCGCCAAACACGCCAATGTTAGCGTTTGTACGGTGTCTAGATATTTAAGTTCCAATATGGCGGTCAAAAAGGATACAGAGGAAAGAATTCGATTTGCCATTAAAGAGCTGGGATATGTACCAAATGTGGTTGCAAAAGCGCTAAAACGTAAGGAAACCTCTAATGTGGCTGTGATCCTGCCAAAGATTAATAATCTCTATTATTCTGAGATCACTTCTGGCATCAGCCAAACCTTGGGGGAACACCATTATAATCTTTACATCTATGAAATGGACAATCTCAATTCAAATGAAGATGAAATTCTTCAGCTCATGCGTGAAAACATGATAGCTGGCATTATCTTTATTGGCTTATTTTCTGACAGCACTTTTAAAGAAAGCATACACAACGTCATAGAATGGAATATTCCCGTAGTGTATGCCAATCGATATATTCCGTACGACGGTTTTCCTTTGGTGTACCCTGATGTAATCAAAGCGAGTAAACTCGGTACAGAATATCTATTTTCCAGAGGTAGAAATAGAATCGCTTTCATCCATAAGCATCTGCCTGACTATCTGCTTGATTATTTTATAGAGGGCTTTAGCAAAGCAAGCCAGGATAAACAACAGCCGATGGTTATGGAAATCCACGATGATATGGATCTAGCAAAGGATTGTATCCCACAACTTCTTCAAAATGATACAGATGGAGTATTTGTCCTTAATGAATTGAGTGCCGTATATTTGACCAAGGCATTGACTAAAGCCAATATTCGTGTACCGGAGGATATTTCTGTTTTGAGTTTAGGAAATTCTCTGATGTCGCAAATTTCTACACCAGAGCTTACCTGTGTAGATTTACAAAACAGAGAATTGGGTATTAGAAGTGCTGAAATTATCCTCAGCCAAATTCGAAAGCAAGAATTTGAACCAGTCACTGTGCTGGAGCCGTTTATCGTTGAACGTAATTCTGCCTGATTTTTAGTCTAGCTAGACTAAAAGTCAGGTGACTTTTAAATCCCTAAAAGTTAAACGTTTAACTAAAGTTTTTGGATAATTCCGATAAGTGAAGAGCATAGCTCTCCTTATAAAAAATGAAGAAAGAAAGGGAGAAACAGTTCATGAAACAAACCGAAACCAATCATCTCGAAAAAGTCCGTGCTATTTTTGATGTTTTGCATGGCAGAAAAGAAGCAGACCTTCTCATGAAAAACTTGAACATCCTGGATGTACATGGGGAAACCGTCTACCGAGGCTCACTGTTAATTTACGATAAGCGAATTGTAGCCCTTAATCCAGATGAGTCGATGATCAAAGTGAAGGAGGTATTCGATGGCCAGGGGCTTTATGCCATACCGGGTTTGATTGATGCCCACTTGCATTTTGAATCGCAGTTAGCCCATCCGACAGCGCTGGCTGAGGCAATGGTTCCATGCGGTACAACCACGATCTTTGCGGAGTGCCTGGATCTGTTAAGTGCGGCTGGTGAGGATGGTGTACGAGCTGCCCAACACTTGTTCCGCGACTATGAAAAACTGCCGTACAGACTATATGCATTTGCCCCAGGCAAAAAAACGGCAGCGTGGGTAACAAAAGAAGTTTTGGATATGGAGCCAGTAATCGGTTTAGGTGAATTCGAGCATTTTACATACAGCAAGGGGGATGAAGACGACTTCCGCAAAGCCGCTTGGGTAAGAGAGAAAGGTGGCTTCATGAATGGGCACTGGGGCCTGACAGCTCTACCTGATATGGTGCTAAATTATTTGCCCGCAATCGGTGTATCCAATAATCATGATGTCTGGAATGGCGACGATATTGAAAAAAGTATTCGCTACGGTTTCCCCACACAAATTAAGTTTGGTGTAGGCAGTAGTGAAGTGATCAAAACATTGCTTCGTGCCATTGTAGACCGCAAGTTCCCTACAGAAAATTTCATGCTGTGCACGGATAACATCTCGATTGAACGTCTTCTTAAAATGGGGCATATGGATTGGATCATCTCGCTATGCACTGAGATGGGGATTAATCCGATTAAGGCCATTAAGATGGCTACCTACAATACAGCCAGATCCTATCATATGGATGACCAGATTGGTTCTTTGACACCAGGCCGTTTCGCAGACATCGTGCTGACTGACAGTCTATCGAAAATAAACCCTCTTTATGTCTTTAAAGATGGAGAATTGATTGCCAAAGACAGAAAAATGCTTAAGAACGCAGAAATCGACTACTCAGGCATGTGTACCCAAGGAGTAACCGGTCTAGATGACCTAACACCGGAGCAGCTGGATATTGTACCTTTGGAAATTTCGGAAGATGGCTCAAAAGCGAAAGTATATTTGTTTGATGTATATGGCCGCGGGCATGCGAAGTTTTACCAGGAAGTTTGGGTGCCGATGCAAGATGGAAAGATCGTTCCGGAATATGAAGGAGAAAAAGTAAGTCGTCTGTCTGTGATTCGCCGTTATGCGGAAGGCAAAAGACATGTGGTAAATGGCTTATTTAAGGGCGTATATGTAGAGCGCGGTGCCGTAGCAACCTCCTGGCCTGCTCCAATCCCATACTTTGTAGTAGTTGGACAGGAAAGCGAGGAAATGTGCTATTGCGCAAAAGAGGTTGATCAATACTCAGGGGCCTGCATTGTCACGGATGGCAAAACGAATAAGAGTGTTATGCCTATTGAAATCTACGGCATGATGACCAATATGACAGTGAAAGAACTGACCTCTAGTGCCAGGGCAATTGATGCTGCTTTAGAAGAATTAGGCAACCATAACGAAGGTGAACCAGTAGTAAATAAGCTTTTAAGCCTGTTTATTTCTCTGCACCGTTTCCGATTTATGGAATAACCCTCTCCTGCATACAAGTCTCAGCATGATCTACAGATCGGTGGTTTTCTCGATTGGCCCATACATTTTATTGAGAAAGAGGGACGGTATATGCAACATAGCGGCGAGGCAATGGAACTGCAAAGCAATAGCAGTTTAACCAAGAGGTGGATCATTTATATTATCGGGATATATATACTTACTCTTGGTATTAGCTTGGCAATCAGAGCTGGAATTGGAATATCGCCTCAGAGCAGCCTTACCAGGACGATGACTGTGATCTATCCCGAACTGACGCAAGGAACCTACTCCTTCCTTTTGGAACTCATCATGTTATTTTTAGCATACCTGGTCCTGCCAAAAGATTTTAAATGGAAGTATTTCGCCGGATTAATCCCGGCCTTAGTGTTAAGCGTATTTTTGGACCTGAATCTACTGCTTACCAGTTTCATAAAATTGGAATTGTATTATACAAAAGTCATGCTTCTCGTTGTCGCGGATGCCGCTCTAGCCTACGGTTTATTTCTCATGATTCGAGCTAACCTCGTTCTGATCCCGGTTGATTTGTTTGTGAATACGGTGTTTAAAAGAACAAAAAGAAAATGGGGGAATATTAAAACGGTTTTCGATTGTTCCCTGCTTGTTATTGCAGCGTCCATCGGTTTGATCTTCTTGAGTGAGATCATGTTTATTCGTGAAGGTACCATTATTAATGCGATATTGGTTGGTCAATATATTAAATTGTATTCCTATCTATACAAGAAAGCACAGTCTCGAAAAATTGGCGGAGATCCGACTATCATCAATCGGTAATGTTATCCGTTAGATGTCGAATTTGGTTACAATACAGGGTATTTCGTTCGTCTTCAGCACCAAGTTGTTCCCATGGAACGGCTTGGTGTTGCCGTTTTTTCACCCCTTAATTCAAACCCCCTATCATTCCTCCAATTTACCGTCTATTCAATCGCAAATTACTATCAGTAATCGTTTTAATTAGCAAATAATAGTGATACACTATAATCGTAATAGTGATACACTATAGTCAAGTTACAATTTATCAAGAAAAGGTGTGTACTTAGGTCGCACCTTGGCTTGTTATGGAGCCAAGCAGGAGCGCCTACATCTTTTCTTCAAATATGAGCGAGGTAGGACGGTAAAATGAGTGACAGACAAACCGAAACAGACGTTATTTTGATTGGTGCCGGAATCATGAGTGCGACTTTGGGTACGCTGCTGAAAGAGTTAGTACCGGACTGGAATATTACAGTCTTTGAGAAACTCGCAACCGCAGGGGAAGAAAGTTCCAACGAATGGAATAATGCGGGTACGGGACATTCAGCACTGTGCGAGCTAAACTACACCGTCGAAAAATCGGACGGATCCGTAGATATTAGCAAAGCTATTAAAATTAATGAAGAGTTTCAGGTTTCAAAGCAGTTTTGGTCTTATCTTGTAAACAGCAATCTCATACGTAATCCGCAGGACTTTATCAGGCCATTGCCTCATTTGAGTCTCGTGCAAGGCGAAAAGAATGTAACGTTTTTGAAAAATCGTTATGAAGCGCTGTCCAACAATCCTCTGTTTCAAGGGATGGAATTCTCCGATGACCCGAAAAAACTGATGGAATGGATTCCGCTCATCATGAATGGCCGCAATTCGAATGAACCGATCGCGGCAACAAGAATCGAAGCCGGAACAGATGTCAATTTTGGTGCTTTGACACGTATGTTGTTCGACCACTTGAAGGAAAAGAATGTCGATGTAAAGTACAAGCACAGTGTGGAAGATATCAAACGCACCAGCGATGGCTTGTGGGAATTGAAAGTGTGGAACATGGATACGGGCAACATCGAACGCCATACTGCGAAATTCGTCTTTATCGGCGGCGGTGGAGGAAGCTTGCCTCTACTGCAAAAGTCCGGTATTCCAGAAGGAAAGCATATCGGAGGATTCCCGGTAAGCGGACTGTTCATGGTATGTACGAATCCAGAAGTGATCGAGCAGCATCATGCAAAGGTATACGGCAAAGCCAAGGTTGGCGCCCCGCCGATGTCTGTTCCGCATCTTGACACAAGATTTATCGACAATAAGAAAACATTGCTCTTTGGACCGTTTGCCGGCTTCTCACCGAAGTTCTTAAAAACCGGTTCTATGTTTGATTTGCTAGGTTCCGTAAAGCCGGATAATGTCTTTACGATGCTGGCCGCAGGCGCAAAAAACGTTCCTTTGACAAAATACCTGATCCAGCAAGTGATGCTATCGAAAGAGCAACGGATGGAAGAGCTGCGCGAATTTATCCCGAACGCCAAAAGCGAGGATTGGGATATCGTGGTCGCTGGCCAACGTGTGCAGGTGATCAAAGATACGGAGGCAGGCGGCAAAGGGACGCTTCAATTCGGTACGGAAGTCATTAGCGCTGCAGATGGCTCGATTGCTGCATTGCTTGGCGCTTCCCCGGGTGCTTCTACAGCCGTTTCCGTTATGCTTGAGTTAATCAAAAAATGTTTCCCAGAGCAAATCCAAGAGTGGGAACCGAAAATCAAAGAAATGATTCCTTCTTATGGCGTATCATTATTGAAAAACCCAGAGCTTATCGAGGAAATTCATACTTCAACTGGGCGGGCGCTTGGTCTATCCAGTCCAGAATTGGCCCTCGTCTAGCAGGTAAACAAATTAGCGGTCTTCGTCGCGAATTACATGGGCGAAGGCCGTTTTGTTTTCAACGAAAGGTTTCTTATTCGCGGATGAAGAAATTGGATCATGGTGATAAGAAAGGGTGATGATCATGAAATTGGAAAATGAAATAAAGATAGAACAAGTAGAGAGAATGGAGGGCCACCTTGAGGAGTTCTCAGAATTACTCAAACATGTTGTTGATGGTGGTGCATCCATTGGGTTTTTGAGGCCATTGGATCTGTCCGTGTCTAAAAGCTACTGGGAGAACGTACTTACTCCAGACGTTATTTTATTTGCGGCGAAAATCAACCATCGAATCGTTGGCACAGCACAGCTGCACCTATGCACCAAAGAGAATGGGAAGCATAGAGCAGAAGTCGTGAAAGTAATGACACATCCTTCTTATCAAAAAAAAGGAATCGGCAGAGCGCTCATGCAGATGGTAGAGCAAAGGGCTAAGCAAGAGGGCAGGTCGTTGCTGATACTTGATACTAGAGAAGGAGACCCTTCCAATCATCTTTATACGTCCATGGGCTATATTCAGGCAGGGCGTATTTCCGGCTATACCAAAGCAGAAAATGGCAAATCAGAAGCAACCATTTTGTATTACAAAGAACTATAGGGTCCGCGTTCAACTTATATGCTCCCGCGCCATCTGCAAAAACTGCTGCAACCCTTTGGACAGCCATCTTTCCTTGTGATAGCACGCATAGATAAAGCGTTTTGGTTCCGGTGGAGGAAGAGGTGCACAAGCAAGTATGTGATTGTTCACTTCTTCTGTTACGGCTTGTCTGGACAGGAACGATATGCTGTTGCCGAGCATTAACGCCCGTTTGATAGACTCCAAGGAATCCAGCTCCATACAGGTTCGCAGCTTGATCTTGTGGGCAGCAGCCCATTGTGTGGTCATTTGGCTTGTCGTGGAATGCGTGCCGTGAAAAATGAACGGTTCTTGCGCAAGGTCGAGAGCATCGATGCTGCTCATCGCGGCAAAACGATGAGCAGTCGAGAAAACGATCACCAGCTCATCTTCACCCATCTGGTGGATGTGGAGTTTGGGTTCATCGAACGGCTGAGACGAAAGAAATCCGAGATCAATTTGGTGCTCCAGGAGCAATTGTTGAATGACAGGAGCGGGTTTGATCATTAGCTTGATGGACATTCCGGGATACTCCCGACTGAATTGGCTGATCACTTGGGGCAGCAGATACGTTCCCGGCACATAACTAGCTCCGATGGTGATGGTTCCTCGCTCCACATCGCGGAATTCCATAAGCACCCGCTCCGTTTCTTTCGACAGAGCTGTAATTTTGGACGCATAATGCAAGAGGGCGTTGCCAGCCTCGGTCAGTAAAATCACGCCTCCGCGTTGCTCAAACAAGCGTACCCCGTAGTACTCCTCCAAACTTTTCATATGAAACGTCACCGTAGGTTGTTTGATCCCCATTACTTCAGCGACAGCAGATACCTTTTTATATTTGGACAAGAGCATGACAATTTCCAGCTTCGAAATATTCATTTGCGCTCACTCCTCGTATGACCCTTCTGGAAATTCCGGATGTTTTGCACCCCTATTATAGAGAAAATCTATACCAACCAATAGATCATAATAGAAAATTTAA
Source organism: Brevibacillus sp. (assembly GCA_035645495.1). Classification (GTDB taxonomy): domain Bacteria; phylum Bacillota; class Bacilli; order Brevibacillales; family Brevibacillaceae; genus Brevibacillus. The sequence goes on from DASQMM010000108.1 coordinate 9,427, forward strand.
CGATGACGATACGAAAGGTTAACACTAGCAAAAAACAACTGCCGTACACTCAAAGTAGATTCGTAGAACAGGAAGGAAAACGGCAATGGATCTAATCGTAAAGCAACTAACCAAGTCCTTTGGAGCAGTCCAAGCGCTCCAGCCACTTGATCTGCATATTCGATCTGGGGAATTTACGACATTGCTCGGTCCGTCGGGCTGCGGCAAGACCACGCTGCTGCGGATGATTGCCGGCTTGGAAACACCTGATAGCGGTGAGATCTGGCTCGACGACGAGTGCGTGTTTTCCTCAGAGAAAGGGGTGTTCAAGCCTGTCCATAAACGAAAGCTCGGGATGGTTTTTCAGGACTTCGCGCTTTGGCCGCACTTGACGGTGTACGAGAATGTCGCCTTCGGTTTAAAAGCGACGAAGCAAACCAACGGGATGAAAGAGCGAGTCATGGACGCGATTGAAGCAGTGCGTCTGATTGGCTTGGAACAACGCTACCCCAGCCAGCTTTCAGGCGGTCAGCAGCAGCGAGTCGCTTTTGCCAGAGCGATTGCAGTCGAGCCAAAGCTGATTCTGTTCGATGAACCTTTGAGCGCTCTGGACGCGCTTTTACGAGATGAGATGCGAGCGGAGCTCTTGCACCTGGTGCAGTCGAGAGGACTTACCGCGATCTACGTGACCCATGATCAGCTGGAGGCGATGTCGATGTCTGACCAGATCCTGGTCATGCAGGGAGGCAAGGTGCTGCAAAAAGGAGCACCGGAGGAGATCTACCACCGCCCGACAGAACCATTCGTTGTGAAGTTCGTGGGTAAATCAAACTGGATTGAGCCGGACGAGCGGATGATCCGGCCGGAAAAGCTGCGTTGGACGGAGCGTCCTGGAGATTTGACTTGGTCTGCTGTCGTGAAACGGGTGAGCTACCTGGGAGATCGGTATGAGATCATGCTGGAGCTGGAGGATGGGACCGTGTGGGTAGCCTATCATGATCAACGCTTACAGGCAGGGGACCGAGTCCTCGTATACGCATCATCACATGACATTCATTCGATTCAACCCATAAAGGAGGAAGTACACGTATGAAAGCATCAAAAATGGTTGGTCGTGCAGGGAAAGCAGCATTTCTGACAATGACAATGGGTCTGGCATTGCTCGTAACAGCATGTGGGAGCAATTCCGCAGCGGGTACACCGAGCAGCAACCAAACTGCAAGCACGACGTCCCCGACACAGACTGCAAGTACAGAATCAGCGCCGACACCGAAATCGGATAAACTGACTGTCTATGTGGCGGGTCCAGGCAAGATGGCTGCCCAGATAAAAGAAGGCTTTGAAGCGAAAACAGGCGTAAAAATCGAGCAATTCGATGGAACCACAGGCAAAATCCTGGCGCGCCTGGAAGCGGAAAAGAGCAATCCGGTCGCAGATGTAGTCATTCTGGCGTCATGGCCATCAGGACTGTCTTTGAAGGAACAGGGCTTGACCCAAAGCTACGCGGATGCCCAGCATGCTGACAAGCTCTATGACACATGGATCGATCAGGATAAACACTTGTTTGGCTACAGTGCATCTGCTCTGGGAATCACCTACAACACCAAGCTGGTAAGCAATCCGCCCGCCGATTGGGCAGATTTGGCCAAACCGGAATGGAAGGGTGCGGTCAACATCCCCGATCCGTCCTTGTCCGGCTCTGCGTTGGATTTTATCTCCGGCTATCTGAATGAGAATGGAGATGGCGGATGGACGCTATTCCAATCGTTGAAAGCGAACGAGGTAGCGTTGGCTGGTGCCAATAAAGAAGCGCTTGATCCGGTCATTACGGGTGCCAAAAGCGTCGTGATGGCTGGTGTGGATTACATGGCTTATGAGGCGATGGCGAAAGGCGAGCACGTCAATATTATCTACCCGGAGAGCGGTACCGTCATCAATCCGCGCCCGGCAATGATTATGAAGGATGCGAAAAATCTGGAGAACGCGAAGCTGTTTATGGACTACCTGCTTTCCGATGAAGCGCAAAAAATCGTAGCGGACAGCTACCTGTTGCCTGGTCGTACTGATATCGCAGCACATGAAAGCCGCACGCAAGTGAAGGACATCAAGCTTTTGAAGTATGACTGGAACTGGATGACGGAAAAGGGTCCTGCGATCACTTCTGAGTTTTTGGGAATTTTTAAATAAAACAACGAGGTTATGATGAAGTCTTCTACGTCTGCAAGAAAAAACATGTCGTGGGGTGTGACGCTGGCACTTGTGCTGATGACATTGCTTGTCGTCACACCTCTTCTTTTCATTTTGGTCAGAAGCATGACTCCGAATGATCAGTGGAATGTGCTGGCACCGCTGCAGGTCATCATGGATGCCGAATTGAGCGTGGTACTGACGAATTCAATCATGCTTGGCTTCTGGGTCGTGGCAGGGGCCTCCATTTTGGCATTGCCGATGGCGTTCCTGACCGCCAAGACAAGTCTGGCCAGGCATAAATGGCTCGATGTCGTGTTAATCATTCCGTTTATGACACCGCCTTATATCGGATCGATGGGCTGGATGCTCTTTATGCAGCGGCGCGGCTTTTTGGAGCAGATGGCGCCTTTCACCGAAGAACTGACACCCCATTTTTTCTCTTTGTTCGGAATGGTTACAATTATGAGTCTGCATCTGTTCCCGTTTCTCTATCTGATTCTGCGCAATGCGTTGCGTCGGATCGGGGCAGGTTACGAGGAAGCCGGGGCTGTCTATGGGGGCGGGTTCGTGTACCGCTTCCGCAGAATTTTCGTGCCGCTGCTGCTTGGCAGCTATGCGATGGGGGCCTTGCTGGTTTTTGTGAAGACAATAGCGGAGTTCGGTACGCCAGCTACTTTTGGCCGAAAGATCGGGTACCATGTGTTAACCAGTGAAATTCACAGATTTACGTCCAGCTGGCCGATCGATTTTAGCAAAGCGACCGCGCTTGCTTCCGTCTTATTGGCTACCTGCCTGATCTTTTGGTATGGGCAAAATTTGATCTCCCGCCGTTATGACTATCAAACGCTAGGTGGCAAAGGTTCCAAGGTAAAGCTGATTCATCTGAAAGGGTGGGGGCGCTTTACGGCCTGGGGCTACATCGTCTTTTTGTTAGTTACTTCTATTGGAATTCCTTACTTTTCGATACTTGCTTCCTCCCTGCAAAAGCTCCGCGGGGACGGGCTGCGATGGGGGAACTTCACACTAGAGCATTATAAAAAGCTGCTTACGTGGGGATCTCCGGGCATGGAAGCACTCCTAAACAGTCTGGGCCTGGCCTTGATTACGGCAACAATCGCGGTCGTGATCGGCACGTTCCTGGCTATGCAGATCAAGCATGCCAGCCGGGTGTCGGAGCGTGTAACCGATGCGTTTAGTCTTTTGCCCAACACAGTGCCAGGAATTGTGACCGTGGTCGGGCTGATTTTGTTATGGAACTCTCCGTGGATGCCGATCAAAATTTACAATACGTACGGGATGGTCGTCCTCACCTATGTTGTGCTTTTCCTGCCTTATACGGTCCAATACGTAAAATCCGGCTATCAGCAGATCGATGCCTCGTTGACCAACGCGGGGCGGGTGTTTGGTGGTACTCCCTGGTACACCTTTCGCAGAGTCGTACTGCCTTTGCTTGTTCCGGGCATGATGGCGGGCTGGATGATGACGTTTACGATCTCGATTCGTGAGCTGGTCGCATCGTTGATGATTTTGCCGCCTTCGATGAAGGTATCGGCGACCTATATTTATGCACAGTTTGAGCAAGGAGAGGTTTCGCTAGGGATGGCGATGGCTGTCATTTCTGTTGGATTGACAACCATTGTGCTGGCTGTAATGAACTACCGAGGCGCTGACAGGACGTGATGTGATTGATGCAAGTAGAGGTTTGGGGCGGTGCAGGTGAGCATGGCCGTTCCTGTTATTACGTCCAGTTTGGACAACGATCAGTCCTGCTGGATTGTGGGGTAAAAAAGGGACCGGAAGACATGTATCCTCTGCTGGATGCAGCCAAAGTCCGAGAGTTAACGACCGTTTTTCTGTCCCATGCACATGAAGACCACTCCATGGCGATACCTCTGTTGGTTCGTCATGGGTATAACGGGGTCGTTTGGACCACGCGCTCGACGGTGCATCAGCTGCAAAGCTATTATGCAAGCTGGCAAAAGTATGTGCGAGACGCTGGGAAAGAGATGCCCTATACAGCGGAACATATCGAGCAAGTGCGGTATCGATTTTTAGAAGACGTGTCCGCACCGGGACAATGGTTTTCGGTTGAGCCTGGAATCGAGGCTTGCTGGGGTCCAAGCGGACATTTGACTGGCTCCGTCTGGTTTCTGCTCAAAGTAGAGGGGCAAACGCTTTTTTATTCGGGTGATTACAGTCCGGACTCAAGGCTGCTTTCAGCAATTTTGCCCGCCCCTGAGCATGTGCAGGATCTCTCATTCGCGATTATGGATGCTGCCTATGCGGATGATGAAACAGAGCAGCAGCTTTTGATCGAAACATTGGTTGAGACATGCAGACAGGTGTTGGATCGAGGAGGTCATGTTTGGCTCCCAGTGCCGATGTTTGGCAGAGGTCATGAAATGATCGAAATCCTGGCCGAGGCGTTCCCCGATATACAGATACTGTGTGATGAGCAGCTGGAGAAGGGCTTTCAGGCATTATGCGAGGACGAGCTCTGGTTACAAGCGGACAAATTGCACGCATACAAGCAAATGTGGAGCAGCCGCGTCCAGGTCTTGAACCAGGAACAGGTGATGGGAAGAAGCATTTTGCCCGAGAGAACGATCTTCCTGTCGGCGGACCCGATGCTGCAATCGAGAGCTTCGGGGATTTTGCTGGAAGCCTGCCGAGCCCGCGAGGAAAACGCGATCCTTTTGACGGGACATGTCTATCCGGGGACGCGTGCTGCCCGATTGTTAGCCGAGGAAAAACCAGGTTTTGAAGTGGTCCGATGCCGATACAAAATTCACCAGGGTCTTCCAGATGTAAGACGAATGCTTGATCAACTAAGGCCGAAGTCAACCTTGCTTGTGCATGCCCCCAAAGCCAAGACGGATCGGTTGCAAACGAAGCTGATCGCGCTGGGCTATGACCGCATTTACTCTTGTGTGCCGGGGGATACGATCATCATGGGATAGAGCAGTCAAAAAGGGAATTGGACACATCCAATTCCCTTTTGGGTCGTTATCGCGGATCAACGCTGCTTCTACATGCCCCTCTAAACTGACTGCGCCCGCCAATTTTCCTCCGTCAGGTCCGCGACAACGGACACCGCTGCCTTGCTGCCGGAGGCCGCGGCATAAATCAATTGGGAAGGCATGACATAGGACGAATCCCCGGCCGCGTATACTCCGGCTGCGGTGGTCCTGCCCATCTCATCGGTGACAATCCCTCCGTTTTCTGTGGTCTGATAGCCCAACGTTTCATGGAAACTGGCATGGGGAACTAAGGCCGGAGCGACAAATCCTCCATTGCGCTCAATATGTGTGCCATCCGTAAAATGTACCCGTTCCAGCAAACCGTCTCGTCCTGAGAAGGCTGCAACGGGAGTATTCACGATCCGTATTCCTCTGGCAGCAATCTGCTGCCGCTGTTCGGCAGTCAGAATATCGCGGCCGTTGGTGCACACCACCAAATCCTGAGTCCAGTTGAGCAGCAGTTTGACCTTATGGAACAAGGCTGGATGATCCGACACGACAACAAGCTTTTGATCCCGCAGCTCCCAGCCGTCGCAAAACGGGCAGTTGAACAGGCTTTTCCCGTAAAAGTCGCGAAGCCCTTCGATTTCGGGAAACACCTCTTTCAATCCGGTAGCGATAATTACCTTGCGGGCCCAGACAAGCTCGCCTGAAGAGGTACGAAGGTCAAAGCCGTCTTCCGTCCTCCGAATATCCGTCACTTCGGCCTGCCATTGACGGACCGACGGGTAACGCAGCACCTCCTCGTAGGCAATGCGCCGAAACTCGGCTGGCTGAATCCCATCGCGCGTAATAAATCCGTGAGAGGCGTGCGTCACGCCGTTCCTCGGTTGGCTGTTGTCAAACAGAGCAACGTTCAGTCTCGCTCTGCCAAGCACCAGCGCTGCATTTAATCCCGCCGGCCCCCCGCCGACAATGGCACAATCGTAGTTCATAAGTTCGATCCTCCATTTGGTTTTTAAAGACTTTATAGATACATGATGTCTATAATTATTCGAAGCTTGGCAATGCCCTTTGCAATCACAAGGGCATTGCATCAGCAAGCTCTACCAATTTGGTGTTCCTCAGATGCCGTTCCATTGATTCCTCAGCCGCCAGCATCACCTGATGGATGACTCCGCCAGTTTTGCTGCTTTTACTACGCCTTCATGAACGATTTCTTCTTTTCCCACTCCCAATTACGGACTTCATGTATCCATAATAACTACATTGCTGCAGATCTGTCAAGAAAGGCGGGTTCGAGGATACTGTAATAAATCAGTTGTGTTTCTTGATTATCCACTGCCATACTAGTCCTTAAAAACATGTTCGCGCAGAGTATCGATTATGACGAAGAGAAAACAGGTGAAATGATGGATAAAAGGATACATGTATTAGTGGTGGAAGATGACAGCGATATCAACAAACTACTGTGCGCAATTGTCACGAAGAGCGGGTACGCTGCCCAAGCCGCCTATTCTGGAACCGAAGCACTAATGCATTTGGACAGGCAGGAATGGGATCTCGTACTGCTTGATCTGATGCTCCCGGGACTCACCGGTGAGGAATTGTTGAAGAAAATCGACGAGCAATTTGGGACGCCAGTTATCATCATCTCGGCCAAAGGCGAGCAGCAGACGAAAATCGCAACCCTTCGCAGCGGAGCAGACGATTTTATTACAAAGCCTTTTGACATCGAGGAGGTGTCAGCCCGAATCGATTCCCATCTGAGAAGGTATACCCGATTATCATCTCCGTTGCCTACCCAGCGATTGACGTACAAGGATATAACGTTGGACAAGGAAACGAAATCCATTACCATCAACGGCTCGGATGTTGCCCTGACAGCAAGAGAATTTGCTATTTTGGAGCTGTTCCTGTCTCATCCCAGAAAAGTGTTTTCGAAGGCGAATGTTTTTGAGAGTGTCTGGAGCGAAGAATTCATGGGGGATGACAATACGGTAGGTGTACATATCAGCAATTTGCGGAGCAAGCTCGCCAAAGCCAATCCCCAACAGGATTATATAGAAACGCTGTGGGGTATGGGCTATCGGCTGCGCTAGCTGAATCAACTTTATGTTTTCTTAAGATTCTCTTTGAGATCTCTTATGGCATGCTTTCGATAATAAAGGTATCGCCAAAGGGAGGAGGTGTTCGGCAGATGACGGAGTTTATTCTGAAAACGACAGATTTGACAAAAGCATATAAGCACAACATCGCTCTCGATAAAGTTACGCTTTCGATTAAAAGGGGATCGATCTACGGGTTTATAGGACAAAATGGCGCAGGAAAATCGACGTTGATTCGGATTGTAAATGGGCTTGCGACTCCGTCAAGCGGTTCCATAGAGTTGTTTGGAGCAAGCGGGGAACGGGAACTGGTTCTCGCTAGAAAACGAATCGGCTCCATCATTGAAAGCCCTGGTCTGTTTCCGCATATGACAGCGCGGGAAAACCTGGAAGTCCATCGCATACAAAAAGGGATTCCGGGACAGCAATGCATCGAGAAAACACTGGAGCTTGTTGGGTTACAGGAAGCTGGCAAGAAAAAAGCCATACATTTCTCCATAGGGATGAAGCAACGCCTTGCTATTGCTATCGCTTTACTTGGAGATCCAGAATTTTTAATTTTGGATGAACCAACGACAGGCCTTGACCCTACGGGAGTCATGAACTTGAGAGAGCTTTTAAAAAGACTTCATTCGGAGAACGGAACGACGATCATGATCTCCACACATATCCTCAGTGAGTTGCATTTGCTTGCCACTCATTATGGAATCATCCATAAAGGAAGGCTGCTGGAACAATTGACGGCAAATGAACTGAGTGAAAAGTGCAAGCAATACTTGCATATCAAAGTGAATGATGCAAGTATGGCCGCTACGATGATTGAGCAGGTGCTCCATACCTCTGATTTTGAAGTGATGCCAGACGGTGTGATCAGGCTGTATCAGTTCGTTCATGATCCTGGCATGGTTTCTTCGACCCTGTTTCGAGCTGGGCTCACGATTGAACAGTTTATGCAGATGGGTGATGATTTGGAGAGCTATTTCGCGAAACGGATTGGGGGAGAGCGGTATGTATAATCTCATCAAATCCGAATGGTACAAGCTGCGAAAGGATCGCTCCTTCAGGGTGCTCGTGATGATAATGGCAGCGGTATCCATTTTTTGGCCGGTTTACTGGCACTTTGATAATTTGATGGACGGTGATCCTCCATTTACTGGGATTGAATCCTTTCTCAGAGCCATTGAAGGCAACACATTGATTCTCAAGGTGATCTTGCCTATTCTGGCAGGCTTTTTCATTTCCAACGAGTACGCGATCGGAGTCATGAAAAACCTGGCATCGAGCGGGCAGAGTAGAATAGTCATTTTCACTGCAAAACTGCTCGTATACGCCTGGGGGGCAATCCTTCTTTCTCTCCTATTTCCGTTTTTCAATTTGGTGATCAGTACCATATTGTTCGGATTAGGAGAAATGGATCATCGTTCGGCGGTTGCGCTAGTATGCAGATTGACTCTATTCACCATGCTGTACTCGGCGTCATTTGCCTCTATCGCTGCATGGTTTGCCATCACCCTGACGAACAGCGGCAAAACGATTGCCACTTGTATCCTCTTCTTTTTGACCATCGATGTCATCCTTGCAAACATGAGCGAATATATCCCTCTCTTGGGAACTGCTTATGAATACAGCGCGTTCAGATTAGCTGGCGACATGGGAAGCATCGCTCCAAGCCACACTGAATTATGGCGATTGACGTTGGTTCCGATCCTGACATTTGTTGGCTGTGGACTTGCCGGCAGTTGGGTGTACCGAAAAAAGGAAATCAAATAGAAGGAAGGCGGAACGATCGGGATGCTTTTGGTAGTGTTTGTTGCATGTGCCATAGCAGCAGTTGCTATGATCCGCTTGTACGGTCTGAAACGGGAGATAAAGCGAGTAACCCACCAGTTGCAGTCATATACGCAGGGAGTAACCGGGAAAAAGATGGATATTGCCTTGTTTGATCAGGATCTGGAGACATTGACCGCGGAAATCAACAAATTGATTTCGCTTATCGTGGAAGCAAATGCATTGCGCATGAGGAGCGAAAATGAGCTGAAGCAAGGAATTGCGAATATCTCACACGATTTGCGCACCCCGCTAACTTCTATTCTCGGGTATATCCAATTTATGGAATCGGTCGATGTAAGCGAAGTGGAGAAGCAGGAATACTTGGCGATCGCCAAAAGTCGTACGAAACGCCTTCAAATGCTGTTGAACGATTTTTTTGACCTGTCGGTTATCGAGCATACAGACTTTGAACTGAATCGGGAAAAAGTGGACATGAACGATCTCGTTTCGGAGGTTTTGCTGGGTTTTTATGACCGGTTCAATGAACGCAGCCTGGAACCGTTGATTGAATTGCCGAATGAAAAGCTCTTGTTAAAAGGGGATGAATCCGCGATCAAGCGGGTAGTGGAAAATCTCTTGGCAAATGCGGCTGCTCACGCTATTGGCCCCGTGTGGATTCGCCTTGAGAGGCAGGAAGAGACCGTTGTTTTTTCTGTAAGTAATCATGCGCAGCACTTGACTCAAAAAGATATGGGAAAGCTCTTCGACCGTTTTTATACGTCCGATCCGGCAAGGTCGGGGAAAGGCACAGGTCTAGGCTTGTCCATAGCCAGGAGTCTGATGCAAAAAATGGAAGGGACGCTAACGGCCGAACTTCAAGCGGAATTACTCATCATGAAATGTGAATGGAAGCTGGATGAAGGAGGGAAAAACGTTGACAACTTATTTCAAGTTTCAAATAGATCATAAAAAACCCGGGGGAGCGTATGCCAGAATCACGTTGACTCTTATTTTTTGTTTGACGATACTGCTTGCCTTTGTTGAGAGTGCCTTCGCACAGGCGAATATTCCCGAAGAGCAAATGGATCGTTTCATTCGAGTGAAAATGGAAGAAAACCATATTCCAGGATTAGCCGTAGCCATTACTCGCGATGACCAAGTGATTTTCGCAAAAGGATACGGAAAAACAGCAGATCAACGTCCGATCTCGGCAGATACTCCACTTGCTATCGCTTCACTAAGCAAATCCTTTACAGCCTTGGCTGTCATGCAGTTGGCTGAATCCGGGCGGGTGGATTTAGATAAACCGATTGCCCACTATATTCCGTCGTTTCAAATGGCAGATCCCCGTGGATCGACAATCACCGTCCGTCAGTTGTTGAGTCATACAAGCGGCTTGACTGACACCGCATACCCTGATATGACGATTGATCCCCAGCCCAATTCGTTGGAAGAAGTCGTGCAACGATTGCATGAGGTCACCCTCCACAACGACCCCGGCAGTGAATTTCATTACAATAACACCAATTATCAATTGTTGGCCAGGCTGGTAGAAGTAGTGAGTAAGGAAAAATTTCCTGATTATTTACAGCGTCATATTTTCACTCCACTTGAAATGAATCGCACCTTTGATGTTTCACATACAAAGCAATTCGGAGCAATGTCGGGTACTCTCTCTAAAGGACACTATTTCCTATTCGGGAAACCGATCGCAACTGCTGAACCGGAATGGTTCGTGGAAGGAGCCGCAGGAATGGTTTCTACAGTCAACGACATGGCTAAGTGGCTGATTGTACAAGGCAATGACGGAAGGTACAACAATGTGCAGGTGCTTAGCAGTGAGGGGATTAGAACCATGCATTCTCCAACAGGCCCCAAGGATTCTTATGGCCTGGGCTGGGAAATCTCAAAGACGGCGGATGGAAAAAAACAAATCGAGCACGGAGGAATTTTATGGACCTATAAAGCTCAAGAGCTTTTCATACCAGATCAGAAACTCGGCATTGTCCTCTTGTTCAACAGTGGCTTGAATACGTTTGTCGATTATTATTCATTTGTGAGTGGATTGTCAGGATTACTGATGAATTCCCCGCAGGAAGATTCTTTTTTCACCCATACCATGATGGAAGTCTGTATGGGGATCGTGATCATGGTTACGGTGGGTTTAGGGGTTCGAAGCATTTTGCGGTTAAAAAAGCGGGAGAATTACGATAAGCAGCGCAGTAGTTGGTTGAATATTCTAACATTAGTCCTGAGGCTGTTGCCGTTATGCCTACTCCTGTTCCTACCGAAAATCATCACGTTTTTGGGAGGCGGACGTGTGCTAAGCTTGGAAGGTATCTTTATGATGATGCCGAGTATCATCATTTGGCTGGCAATAGCTTCTGTGCTAAGTCTTGTTATCGTGGTCTTACGAGCGGCCAGAATGCTGCAACCTGAGTATCCTGGTTCATCTCATGTGGATGCAAAGTAAAGAAACGGGTGGGGCCATATGCCCCACCCTCCATTCTTTACAGATCCGGTATTACAAACGACACGGTTGTCCCTTCATTCGGCTTACTGTGTATAGATAGTCCTTGCCCGTACAATTGTGTCAGCCTTCGATTCGTGTTGGAAAGGCCGATTCCGCCTTTTTTCTTACTGGTTGGGCTCAACAATTGCAGAGCCGTCTCTTGTTCCATCCCTTTTCCGTCATCGATGACTTCTACCAGCGTCGCGCAATCCTGTCGGACGATCCGGATATGAACCGTGCCGCCTTTCGATTGCTTGAGGAGACCGTGGCGGACAGCATTTTCCACTAACGGCTGGATCGTCAGCGGAGGGAGCAGCAAGTCGATGTCCGGATCTATCTCCCATACGACAGACAATCGATCCTCAAACCGTTCTTTTTCCACATACAGATAGGCTTTGACCAGTTCCAGCTCATGGGACAGTTCGACCAGTTCTTTTGTATTTAAAAAATCAAAGCTGATCCGTAAAAAGGAAGCAAACGCATCGCCCAGCTCACGCATCTTTTGGCTATCAATATCGCTTAATGCCAGAATCGAATTCAGCGTGTTGAAGAGGAAATGAGGATGAATTTGTGCCTGCAAATAGGCAGCTTCCATCCGTAAGCGTTCGGTTATGGATTGCTTCAGCGTGATTAATGCTCGGATACGGTATTTTAGTTCCAACGCATCTACAGGCTTCGTGACGTAATCGTTGGCACCCGACAAGAAACCCGTATAGATATCAGCAGGCTGACAACGCGCAGTCAACAGCAATATGGGAAGCTCCGACAAGGAGTAATTCTCCCTTACTTTTTGTGTCAATTCGTATCCGGACATCTGTGGCATCATGACATCGGCAATCAATAGATCCCATTGCTGCGTCGCGAGCAAATCTAATGCCTCTTGAGCCGAATGAGCGATGGTAACGGTATATGGCTCCGTTGAGAGGATTCCAGCCAACACATTCAGGTTGATGGGGTCGTCGTCGACAGCAAGGATCGATACTTTTTCGCCGTTTAGATGATGCGGATCGGGTTCTGCAGATGGCACAAAGCCATTCGGGTTGTCCGAGAAAATCAGTCCAGCTTCCACTTCATCTGTTTTCTGGTTGTGATGCAGCGAATGCTGCGGCAAGGACGAAATCGCTGAGTTGGCTAACGGCAGATCGAAACGAAACACAGAGCCCTTGCCCAGTTCCGATTGGACCGTCAAAGTACCACCATGCAATTCGACCAACTGCTTGCATATGCTCAACCCCAGCCCAATTCCTCTGCCATCGCTGATCCCATAAGAGCCTTGCTCATAGGGCAGGAACACTCGCGCCTGCGTTTGCTCATCCATGCCGACCCCGGTGTCGGAAACATGGATGACGGCACGCCCTTCCCGTATCTCGGCAAAGACAAGGATCATTCCTTTTTCTGTGTATTTAAGGGCGTTATGCAGCAGATTGTACAGAATCTGTACGAGTCTTTTCTCGTCGGCCATCACGGGCGGCATCGTATCTGCAATATCCATCCTCATCTGGACCGGCTTTCCTTCGGTCATAAAGCGAAGCATGCCGATTACGCCCGGTACGATCGATTGGATCTGCAGGGGCTCCTTCTCCAGCACGATTCGCTGTTCCTGGAGCCTTGCCACATCGAGAAGATCGCCAAGCATGTGCGACATGCGGCGGCTGATGGTGATCAGCAGCTCCATATCTTTGACACTGCGCTCACTCATCGTTTCTTTTTCTTTGGTTACGACACTCTCCGCGATGTTCATGATGCCATGGAGCGGTGTTCTCAGTTCATGCGAGGTATTGGCGAGAAATTGGTCTTTCAGCTTGTCAGCTTTCTTTAACTGCTCATTCAACTTGGCGTTTTCCTTTGCATTGCGGAAGAATTTTTTGAACCAGTACGCAGAAAACCCGACAATGGAAGCCATAATATCCAGCGGGTAATAGACGAATATAATCTCTTGATACGAGTTCCAAAAGCTCCAGAAAAGGCTGGATAAAATACTCGCCGCGGACAAAAGCAAGAAGACGACGTCATGATCCGCCTGCTTTTTGAAGATCATCGTCCCGATGACATAGAGAAACCAAGCAAAGGATATGAAGCAGAAAAAGCCAAAGATTCCAAACGCAACGGTCGCATGTACCAGTTGAGTAGATGCAACCAATAAAAATCCGGAATAAAGAAAAAGGGCCACTGTGTATATCCGCATCCATTTATTCCAGGCTGGAGCCGATGAGAACCTTCTGAACAGAAGCAGAATCAGAAAGATTTGCCACAAGAAGGAAAGCAATCTGATCTTCAGTGCCCATGCGTAATTGATCGGCAGCCATAGCAAGAGCAAGTAGTCATGATGGGTTACAATAAATACTCCCACCAACAGCGTTAACAGGCTGACAATGAACAAGGCCCGTTCGCGAGGGCTAAATAGGTACAGGATCCAAGCATACAAACCATGGAGCAGCAGCACCATAAAGGTAACGAGCTGGAATCCGATGGAATACCAGCGAACGTAGTCGATGGCCGCCTGGGAGCCAAAGAGAATGGATTTCAAGATACCGCCGTTGTAGGGATCTTCATAGTTCGCTACACGGATGAGCAATTCAATTTCTTTCGTGCCTTCCACAGAGTAAGTAGCCGTGTAAGAGGTATACTTCGGCGTATACGTATTCGCGTTTTCGGCAGGGGTTCCCATATTGCTCTCGGCGATCCCGTTTACTTCTACACCTGATGAGGCTTGTATTCCTTTAAACCAGAATCCGGTAGGCTCTTCCAGAGGGTCTACAAGAATGCGCAGCCGATAGGTTCCGTACCCTAAGGAAGAACCCGATTCCTTCGACAGCGCCTCGCTCCAGTCTCCCGGAACTTGAACCGTACGGACATCGTTTTCTGCCAACGGCACATCCTGATGGGAAATGAGTTTCTCAGGATAAAACTTCCATTCACCATCCAAAGGGACGGTAGAGGTTCGATCCATTTCCCAACCGCGCAGGTCAAGCACGCCATTGACAGCAGGGGGAAATTCCGCCGAGGAAAAAGTCTCGGACCAGACCCATCGCAAGCCAAGGAGGCCACCAAGAAACAGCAGAATAATGATAATATGTTTGAGAGTAGTAATAGGTATGTTTCGCATCATACAAAGGGATTCGACATGTCTTTCGCTTATTCCTACGAATCAGTGCTTGGGTTGTGCAAAGTGTTAAACCCAATCCAAAAAGCTTGAAATCTGCAAGAAAAAATCTCAAAATAAAGATATTCCATAACGGAAACGACATGTTAGAAGGGGGATTCGGCAATGGAAATAGGACTTAGCACGTTCGTAGAGACTACACCAGACGTTCAAACCGGGAAGGCGATCAGCCATGCACAACGGCTGCGCGAGGTGGTCGAGGAAATTGTACTTGCGGATCAGGTAGGATTGGACGTCTTTGGGGTAGGAGAGCATCATCGTAAAGATTATGCGGCTTCATCTCCTGCAGTCGTGCTTGCTGCTGCGGCCTCGCAGACCAAACGGATCCGGCTGACAAGCGCGGTTACCGTGCTATCCTCCGCTGACCCGGTGCGCGTCTTTCAGGATTTCGCTACAGTGGACGCCTTATCAAATGGACGGGCAGAGATCATGGCGGGCAGAGGTTCATTTATCGAGTCCTTTCCCTTGTTTGGATATGATCTGCAAGACTACGATGAATTGTTCGATGAGAAGCTGGAGCTATTGTTGAAAATACGCGAATCCGAAAAGGTAATCTGGAGAGGCGGCCACAGGCCAGCGATTCACAACTTGGGGGTATACCCGAGACCGGTGCAAAATCCTCTGCCTGTTTGGATTGGCAGCGGTGGCACGCCTCAGTCTGCCATACGTGCAGGGATGCTTGGGCTGCCGCTCGTTCTCGCGATTATTGGCGGTCGTCCTACTCAATTCGCACCGATTGTGGAGCTGTATAAAAGAGCCGCTGCACAGGCGGGGCATGATCCTTCCAAGCTGAGGGTTGCCTCGCATTCGCACGGTTATGTCGCTGAGGATACCCTGAAGGCAGCGGATGAATTTTTCCCTTCCACTCAGCAGGCCATGAATGTGTTAGGACGGGAGCGTGGTTGGGGACATTACGATCGGTCCAGCTTTGATGCTGCACGCAGCTTTGAAGGAGCCCTGTATGTAGGCGACCCGGAAACGGTAGCTGACAAGATCATCCACCTGCGAAAAAAGGTGGGCATCACACGTTTTATGCTTCATGTGCCAGTTGGCTCGATGCCCCATGATCAGGTCATGAAGGCCATTCATTTGCTGGGGACAGAAGTGGCGCCTCGGGTTCGCGAGGAAGTCTCCGAGTGGGAAGCGACACTCTGACCAAAGAATGCAAGGACAAAAGAAAAGCCCCGGAAGAGGTGTCTATTCAATAGTCCCTCTTTTCGGGGCATTTTTGCGAAAGTGTTTGGAGTGTCGACCAAGCCTTGACAGACTTGTTTTTTGTTCCTTATACTATCCATACAGGTAAACATCCGATGTTTGGAGGTATTTCGTTCCCATGCTGCAAAAAACGAATCGAACAACGCTGGTAGAGCAAGTTGCCCTTCAATTTCAAGTCTTAATTGAATCGGGCAAGTGGCCGGTTGGGTCCCGGATTCCCGCTGAGCCTGAACTGGTTGCTGAACTTGGTGTCAGTCGAAATACGGTTCGTGAAGCTGTACGAGCCCTGGTCCACGCTGGGCTGCTGGTTCCCAAACAAGGAGATGGAACGTATGTAAGCTCCGCCAGTATTCTTGGCGTGGTACTCCAACGACGTATAAGAAAGTCAAGTCTGATGGAAACCATGGAAGTGAGGTATGCCCTGGAGCAGGAAGCGGCTAGATTGGCAGCCATCCGTCGTACCCAAGAAGATGTGGATGCGATGCTGCACTATCTGGATATCTGCGATAAAGCGTCAGAAGCCAATGATATCAAGACGTATGTAGAGGCAGACATTACCTTGCACCAAACCATTGTAGGTGCTACGCAAAACAGCCTGTTTATTGAATTGTACGAGCATATGACAGAGGCTTTGCAAGAATCGGTCAACCATCTCACAGAAATGATTAGCCACTCAGATTGCCGTCAACAAGCGCATCGAGATCTGGTCAAGGCAATCATCGAACAAGATCCTGCGAAAGCTACAGAGGCTGTTCAGCGTTATATGGATCGCTTCAGAGAAGAGTTGAAGAAAGAGTAATGGAAGTAGGCAAGGCAGAGACACAAGGTCAAACTACGAGGAGTCAATCATGAGTACACCAAATCCCATAGAAAGAAATCAACCGTCTTCCCAATCCAGCGCCACCTTTACACCTTGGGCACTTATACTCGGCATTATTTTTATAGCAGCCATTCTTCGGGCTCCCCTTACTTCTGTAGGCCCGCTCGTCGGATCGATTCGGGATCAATTGCATATCTCGAATACCGTAGCTGGAATGATCACTGCATTGCCGTTATTTTGCTTCGCATTGTTTTCTCCCTTTGCACCGAAGCTGGCGCGGCGATACAAGGTAGAACCGGTTCTTCTTGTTTCGATTGTCCTGCTATGCGTGGGAATTCTCCTGCGCTCGCTTTCAGGAGCAGCCACTTTGTTTATCGGTACTGCACTGATTGGATTGGCTATCGCTACTGGTAATGTATTGTTGCCGAGTCTGATTAAAAGGGAGTTTCCCGAGCGAATCGGCATGATGACCGGAATCTACTCTGTTTCCATGAATCTGTGCGGTGCCGTTGCTTCCGGAATCAGTATTCCGATAGCGATAGATCTGGGTTTGGGCTGGCAGGGGGCGCTCGGGATCTGGGGTGTTTTGAGCCTGATAGCCATCTTTACCTGGCTGCCGCAGATAAAAGGTCGCCGTCAGCAAATTGCCGCAAGCAATCAACAACTATCAAACGACAAAGTTAATTTGTGGCGTTCACCGCTAGCTTGGCAAGTCACCATGTTTATGGGGCTGCAATCTTTAATATTTTATGTCCTGATCACGTGGCTGCCTGAAATCCTCCTTCAACAGGGGATCGACAGAAGCCACTCGGGTTGGCTGCTCTCGATGATGCAGCTATCCTTGCTGCCGTTTACCTTCATCGTACCTGTCATTGCGGGGAGAATGCAGAGTCAGCGACCGCTCGTTTATGTTACGACGCTTTTGCTGCTAGGCGGGACATTTGGTCTTCTTTTTGGCAGCATTACATGGATTCTGTTGTGGATCATGATGCTGGGGATCGGCGCGGGATTTGCATTTAGCTTGTCGATGATGTTTTTTACCTTGCGTACACGTACGGCTCAACAAGCGGCGGAATTGTCGGGTATGGCCCAATCAGTCGGCTATCTTCTGGCAGCTATCGGCCCGACCCTTTTCGGTTATCTGCATGACGTGACCAATAGCTGGACGCCTCCGCTTCTGATCCTCCTTGCTGCTGCTATTCTGATTTTTATCTTTGGGTTTGGTTCAGCAAGTAATCGATTTGTGGATTCGCGAAACTAAATGCCTGACTCTATCAGCCAACTTGGTATACTTTCCAGGTTGGCTGACTTGTTTGGATAAGTTGGGGAAGTGGAAGAATATTGGTAGTGAGGAGGGATACGATGTTGGCAGATCTGCAAAAAGACGAAAACGGCTTTGTAGCCCGTATGGAACGCCATCTCCATCACCCTGTAGAGCAGGTGTGGTCCATGTTGACGCAAAACGATCAGTTGGCAAAATGGTTCCCGGAGTTGCGGGTGAAGGATCTTGGGCAAGGGGGAAGCATGATATTCGACTTGCAAAATGGTGCGTTCGAGGCAATGAAGATCAGCGACTACAGAGCCCTGGCTGTGCTGGAATATGAATGGGGCGAAGATCTCGTTCGCTTTGAGCTGGCACCAGAGTCCGCTGCCGAATGCCGGCTGATCTTTCTTGAGAAGATAAAAAAGATTACGGACCATACTCCCAAAGACCTCGCTGGCTGGCATGTTTGCCTGGATGTGATCGAGGCTCTGCTGGATGGGAGGACGCTGAAATCTCGCAAACAAGAATGGGAAAAGTGGTACGAATCGTATAAACAGCTTACGAGAGACATCCTTGATAATGGATAGCTCGGATCACACGGCTCTTAACATAACCAATGGTTATATTGACTCCAAAAGTGTTTCTTTCCCAAATTCGCCCCAAATTCCGTCGAAAGCGGACAAAAAAATGGGTGGGTTTTGCTATAATGGAAGATCATTGGAGAAACACAAATAACCCAAGGAGAGCAAAATTCCATGACTACTTTTCCGAACTGCCCAAAGTGCAACTCCTCTTTTACCTATGAAGACGGCAATCATCTGGTCTGTCCTGAATGTGCCCATGAATGGATGGCAGGCTCCGAAATGGCGAGCAGCGAGGATCAGAAGGTTGTAAAGGATGCGCATGGCAACATTCTGCAAGACGGAGACTCCGTAACCGTCATCAAGGATCTGAAAGTGAAGGGCAGCTCCTCCGTCCTGAAGATCGGAACCAGAGTAAAAAATATACGTCTCGTGGATGGCGACCATAATATCGATTGTAAAATTGATGGCTTTGGCGCCATGCAGTTGAAATCAGAATTTGTGAAGAAGATATAGGAAGGAACCATATCGATCTTGCTGACTGATCCCCTGGGTATAAGGGGGTCTTTTATTTTCGAACAATTAACAGCCCCCCTCGGATTGTTTTTTGGTTAGAATGGAAGGATGATAAGCGAGTTGGTTGGAAAGGGTGTCATAGATGAGCAAAACACTAGTACTGGCTGAGAAGCCCTCCGTTGGTCGGGACATCGCCAAGGTCTTGCAGTGTTCCAAAAAAGGAAACGGTTATTTTGAGGGAAACCAATATATCGTCACATGGGCTTTGGGGCATCTCGTCACATTGGCTGATCCGGAAGTATACGGACAGCAGTACAGTTCATGGAGAATCGAGGATTTGCCGATCATGCCGTCCCCGTTGCGGCTGGTGATCATCAAGGAAAGCAATAAGCAGTTTCATGCTGTGAAACAACAAATGAAGCGAAACGACGTAAAAGAGATTGTGATTGCGACCGATGCGGGCCGCGAGGGAGAGCTTGTCGCTCGCTGGATCATCGAGATGGCGCACGTGAACAAGCCGATCAAGCGTCTGTGGATTTCTTCCGTGACGGATAAAGCGATCCGTGAAGGATTTCGCAATCTGAAAGACGGCAAGGCGTATGACCATTTGTACGCTTCCGCCGCAGCGCGTGCAGAGGCAGACTGGCTGGTCGGAATTAATGCTACACGGGCTTTGACCTGCAAACATAACGCGCAGCTTTCCTGCGGCCGTGTCCAGACTCCGACACTGGCGATTGTCGCCAAAAGGGAGGAAGAGATCCGTCAATTTACCCCGAAGCCGTATTACGGATTGACCGCAGTGGCACAGGGACCGATCCAGCTTCAATGGCAGGACCCGGAGACGAAGGACATCAAATCCTTTTCCAAGGAGAAAATGGATCGACTGCTGGCATCGCTCAAACAGGAGCAAAGCGCCGAGGTGATCGAGGTCACCAAAGCCCACAAGAAAACCTTCGCTCCGCAACTCTATGACCTGACCGAGCTGCAGCGGGACGCCAACCGGATCTTCGGCTTTTCGGCCAAAGAGACGTTGTCGATCATGCAAGGTCTCTACGAGCATCACAAGGTTGTGACATACCCGCGGACGGACTCGCGCTATCTCTCGGCAGACATCGTAGAAACCCTGCCAGACCGGGTCAAGGCCGTGCAGATGAAACCATATGCGCCGCTCGCCGCCAAGGTGCTGCGCGCGCCGATCAAAGCCAACAAATCCTTCGTGGACGACAGCAAGGTATCGGATCACCATGCCATCATCCCGACCGAGCAATCCGTTCTGCTCAGTGATTTGAGCGATAGGGAGCGCAAGATATTCGACCTCGTGGTAAAACGCTTCCTGGCCGTATTATTTCCTGCCTTTGAATATGAGCAAACCACGATTCAGGCGAAAATTGGCAGTGAGCGGTTTATCGCCAGGGGAAAAACGGTTCTTGCGCAAGGCTGGCGGGAAGTCTACGACTACGACGTCGAGGATGAGGACAGCAAAAGCGGCGTATCAGAGCAGACATTGCCCAAAATCGCAAAAGGAGATCGCCTGCGCCTCCAGTCTGTCTCGCAGACCAAGGGTGAGACGAAGCCGCCGGAGCCTTTCACAGAAGCAACGCTGCTGACCGCGATGGAAAATCCGGCGAAATACATGGCGAACGAGAGTAAAGAATTGATCAAAACCATCGGTGAGACAGGCGGGTTGGGTACTGTGGCGACTCGCGCCGACGTGATCGAGAAGCTTTTTAACAGCTTCCTCTTTGAAAAGCGCGGAAAGCACATCTTCGTCACAGCAAAAGGAAAGCAGCTTCTGGAGCTTGTTCCCGATGATTTGCAATCGCCAACCCTGACCGCCCAGTGGGAGCAGAAGCTGAGCGCCATCGCCAAAGGGAGCCTGAACAAGCAGGCATTTATCAGCGACATCAAAACCTACGCGAAAACAGTCGTACACGAGATCAAAAACAGCGAAAAGACATTTCGCCATGACAATCTGACAAGAAGCAAGTGTCCGGAATGCGGCAAGCTTTTGCTGGAGGTAAACGGAAAGCGGGGCAAAATGCTGGTATGCCAGGACCGGGAGTGTGGCTATCGCAAAACAAAAGCCAAGCTGACGAATGCCAGATGTCCAAAATGCCACAAAAGACTGGAGCTGCAAGGTCAGGGTGAGGGCCAAACCTTCGTCTGCGTCTGTGGACATAGAGAGAAGCTGACTACCTTCCAGGAGAGAAGAGAGAAGGAAAAGGGGAGCAACATATCCAAAAAAGAGGTAGCAAAATTCCTGAAGTCGCAGGAGAAGGATGTGGACGAAGGGATCAACACGGCTTTGAAGGATGCGTTGTCGAAGTTAAAATTTGAATAATAGCCCGGCGCATTTAATAAAGCAGCCACTCCAACACACGGAGTGGCTTTTTGCTTGCAGATTAGGAGATGCGAACTCAATCGACCCAGTATGTCCTGCCTCGTGCTCGGAAAACAGGGCGAACAGTAAGTGTTGTTCACTTCAAATTGTTTTTGCCATGAAATGGGGAAGCCAGTTGGAAGCTTGCCGCGATCCCGTAGTTAAAGACAATCGCAAGCTCTGTAAGTGCAGTAAATAGGAAGATTGCGATGACAATCACGATCCCCTCAGGCTTCACCCAAAGGATCAGGGTAGCAATGATGACCCCTATGATCGTTCCGATTGAACGCTGAATCGCACGGTGGTCATGCCCAGGATCCAGGCTAACGCTCCTCCT
Organism: Brevibacillus sp.; assembly: GCA_035645495.1. Taxonomy (GTDB): domain Bacteria; phylum Bacillota; class Bacilli; order Brevibacillales; family Brevibacillaceae; genus Brevibacillus. The sequence goes on from DASQMM010000108.1 coordinate 31,222, forward strand.
AAAAAAACAAGCCCTGCGTGCAAGGGAGCAAGCATCGGGTCGATCGGCATTCCAGTCGACATCAAAAATCCCAAAACAAAAAATATAGCGGAGGGTCCCGGGATTTGAAAAGCACCGAAGATGAATACCGCGATCATTCCAATCAAACCGACAGCAATTGCTGCCGCAAACGGGAGAGGAGCAAGCAAAGTCCCCAAGCCGACAGAAAAGGTCATTCCTAGAAGGCAAAAGAAAAGCTTTTTGGCTCTATGCGCATACGGCACATGGAACGTGTAGAGGTAGGTGAAGCTTCCAAGTCCAGCAATCAATCCATACGGTAAATTTCCGAGCAGCAATCCCAGCAAGACTGGCAATCCAGCACATATTCCCGCACTGATGGCCTTTCCCCAAGGAAGAGGGCTTTTCTTGACGGCAAACGCCTGCATGACTGTCGTGCTAAACATTCCGTTCTTTTTTTGCATTCCCTAGTCGCCTTTCTAGCTCGTCGAGTTCGAGGTAAAATAGTATCGTTACTATTCCTCGTTTTCCAATTTCCAATACTTGGGGTGAAAGGAGCAGTCCCAGTGAATTCTTCGAAAAGCATCATTGAGAAATTAAGCCTTGCCAAGTACCCAACAAAAGCCATCCTTCATCTCCCGGAAGATATTTATGAATTCGAGGGAATGGACTTTGATACAACCTTGCAAAAAGAGCAATACGACTTGATTTTCATCTTTATCTTTCATTTGGAGGACTTCAAGAAGCATGTGCAGGAAGTGATTGAAAAGAAATACCTGGCCGATAAAGGGTACCTCTACTTCGCTTACCCGAAAAAGAACAATCCGCAGTATTCGGAGTACATCGACCGGGACAGAATCCTTCCGGCCATGTCGGTGGACGAAGAGGGGTTCATCGAAGGAAGTCGCATCAAGTTTGCCAGAATGGTGAGTTTTAATGATGTGTTTACTGTGATCGGGTTGAAGGCAGAGCCAGCCAAGGTCAAAAAAGCGGCGAACTCGCCAAAAAGCCAGTCTGTGAATGATTACATTGGGCATGTCGAGGACATCAAGAAATATTTGGACGATAAAAAAGAATTGTTGAAGATCTACAACGAACTGACCTTTGGCTATCAAAAAGACTGGGCGCGTTATGTCTACAGTGCAAAAAAAATAGAGACCCAGGAAAAACGTTTGGCTGAGATGGAGACTGTCCTGGCGGAAGGCTATAAAACGATCGAACTGTATAAGAGAGCGAAAAAATAGTAGCGATGAACAGGAACGAGAACCATTCCCTTCAATGGAGTGGTTCTCATTTTTTGTTCTTGGATGGCTTGACGAATTGGTGCATTTTTACAAAGATTTATGGTTCAACTAGGAAATCTGTGGGTAAAGATTCAATGGTATATCTGCAAGGTTTTACAGAATTAGTAACGGAATAAGGAGAATGGAATGAATGGAAACCAGTTTGACTCCGGAAAAATTGCTAAGTCTCATATTCGAATACACAGCCAAAATCACCCATGAAAGGAACTTGGATCGACTTCTGCAACTGATGGCGGATATGGGGCGGGATATGATTGTCGCAGACCGATGCGCGCTGTGGGTCCTGGATAAAAACAGCGATGAAGTTTGGACGCGGGTTGCCCACGGGGTTCGTCACTTGCGCATGCCCAGCGATGCGGGTCTTGTTGGTTATTCCATTCAAACGGGAGAATCCATCTTGATCGACGATGCGTATCTGGACTCTCGCTTCAACCAGGAGATCGACCAAAGCACCGGATATCGGACCAAGGCAATGCTGGTCATTCCGCTGCGAAACAATGACGGGAATGTGATCGGTGCCTATCAGGCTATCAATAAATGCACGCCAACGGAAACATTTTCACAAAAAGACCTGGAGTACCTTACCCTGGCCGCTTCTTACGCAGGAAAATCGCTGGAGGCTGCGTTGCTCAACATCGAAATAGAGGAGACACAAAAAGAGATTATTTTTACGATGGGAGAAATGGCAGAAGGACGGTCCAAAGAGACAGGTAACCACGTCAAGCGCGTAGCCGAATACTCCAAGCTGCTGGCTTGCAAATACGGCCTGAGCGAAGAGGAAGCCGAGCTTTTGCGGATTGCTTCCCCGATGCACGATATTGGGAAGATCGCCATCCCGGATGCGATTTTGACGAAGAACGGAAAACTGACAGATGAAGAATTTGAAGTCATGAAGACACATGCCAACATCGGCTATCATCTGTTGAAAAATTCCAACGGAAGAATCCTCAAAGCCGCAGCCATTATCGCCCAACAACATCATGAAAAATGGGATGGAAGCGGCTATCCAAACGGATTGCGAGGCGAGGAAATTCACCTCTACGCCAGAATTACCGCCATCGCCGATGTCTTCGACGCATTGGGCTCGGAGCGGGTCTATAAAAAAGCTTGGGATTTGCCGCGAATTCTTGATTTATTCCAGAAAGAGCGGGGGCGGCATTTCGATCCTGATTTGGTCGATCTGTTTTTTGAGTCCTTGGATGATATTCTTCGGATCAGAGAAGGGTATCAAGATTGCTAGACGCTTCCTTTCAGATTTTATTCAGAACGGAACAGTAGAATCAGATGCTGTTGGGTTAAATCCCACAGCTTTTCTCTCTTTGTTCCTTGAAAAATTTCGCCTATGGTTGCAGCGGAGTTTACAATACAATATATGGTAGAAAGTCGGGGGCTGTCAGGGAGGCATCGGTATGGAGAAGTGGCAAGGTAAACATAGGCATCAATTCATCGTCCCCACTGTAAAAATGGGTTTTCTTCTCTTGATGGCTCTGATGATCGTTACGACGTATACGGAAATACACGCTTCTGCCCGCTTTCATGCCCCGGGAAACGTATATTATGTTGCGCTTGACGGGGATGACAACAACACCGGTACTTTGGACGCACCGTGGCGGACGATCCAAAAGGCAGCGGACACAATCACCGCTGGCGAAACAGTGCTGGTAAGGGGAGGCGTCTACGAGGAATTCGTAACCATTACATCCTCTGGGTCGGAATCAGAGGGTTACTTGATTTTCCAGGCCTATCCGGGGGAACGTCCGATCATAGACGGCTCCAGTCTGAAAATAAAAAGTGGTCAAAGCGCTCTAGTACAGATCAATAGTGCGAATTATATCGTGTTCGACGGATTTGAGGTACGCAATCTCTTTTCTTCAAGCGAGTCCCAATATCCCGGAGGCATTCGGGTTCAAAATGGCGGGTCATACATCCACCTCCTGAACAACGATGTGCATCACATCGAGAATCGTTCCTCTAGCGGCAATGCGCACGGCATTCATATCTATGGAAATTCATTTATACCGATCAAGCATATCCGTATAAGCGGTAATCGTGTGCATCATCTGACACTGGGTTCAAGCGAATCCTTGACGTTAAGCGGCAATATCGATGGCTTCGTAGTCGATGGGAATGTGATCCATGACAACAACAACATCGGTATCGATATCGCAGGATTTTATGGCGCCTGTTCAAGTCCTTGCCGGGATCAGGCCAGGAACGGCATCGTTTCGGGCAATACCGTCTATCACATCGATTCTTCTATCAATCCGGCTTATGGCAGCAATTCCAATAGCGCGGGCGGAATCTATGCCGATGGGGCGACCAACGTGATCATTGAACGCAATCATATCTATCGCAGTGATTTCGGTATCGAACTGGCAAGCGAAAACCGAGGAAAGTCCACCACCAATATTATCGTGAGGAATAATTATATCCATCATAACGATGGCGCGGGCATTATTATGGGCGGCTCGGGAAAGACCAATGGCGGCGCGGAAGATAATCTAATCGCCAATAATACGCTGGTCGAAAATGACCAATTGAAGCAAGGCTACGGAGAGATCACTTTTCAGGAAAACACCAGCAAGAATACGGTGGTGAACAATCTGATCTACGCCCTCCCCGGCCGGGCTTTGATTCACAAGTCCAGCACAACAGGGTCAGGCAATGAGGTTGATTACAACCTGTATCATCGCCCAGATGGCGAGAACGGCAGGTCATGGAAGTGGGATGGGCACTCTTATAAAACCTGGGATTCCTACAAGGAGATGACAGGACTCGATGCCCACTCGATTTTTGCTGATCCGCAATTTGCCGATCTCAGTCGGGATATTCTGCTGTCAAGCAGCTCACCCGCAATAAATCGGGGGACACAGGCGTCTACGAAAGGGGCGGAACTCGATTTTTACGGCTCCGCTAGAAGG
>DASQMM010000109.1:0-7684 GCA_035645495.1 Brevibacillus sp.
CCCCTGACCATCTTTTTGAACGACGAAGAATTCGCCACCATCGTCTGTACTCCGGCAGATCTGGAAGAGATGGTGATCGGTTTTTTGGCTGCAGAAGGCGCGATCAAGCAATACGACGAGATCAAGCAGCTCACCATCGATGAAGCGCAGGGCTTCGCGTATGTGGACCTGCATCAGAAAACCCAATTGTCGCAGAGCTTTTTTTCCAAGCGGCGCATTACCTCCTGCTGCGGCAAAAGCAGACAGTCTTTTTACTTTTTCAGCGATGCGCGCACAGCCAAGCCCGTGGAAGGCACCACTGTGATCACTCCCGCCCAGGGCATAAGCTTGATGCAGGAACTGCAATCTTCATCTGAGATTCATCGCCAGACGGGGGGTGTCCATAACGCGGCGCTTTGCACACCAGACGGCGCTGTGCTGCAATACTCGGATATCGGACGCCATAACGCGCTGGATAAAATTTACGGGGAATGTCTGCGCAAAGGCATCTCCACGCAGGATAAAATTCTCGTCTTCAGCGGCCGCATTTCCTCGGAGGTCCTGTTAAAGGCAGCGAAAATCGGAGCGGGCATCATTCTCTCCAAATCGGCGCCTACGGAGCTCGCCTTGCAGTTGGCGGAAGAGCTGAACATTACGGCTGTCGGCTTTGTCCGCAACGGCAAAATGAATGTCTATACGCACGCGCAGCGGATTCAGCTGGATGCATGAAACAGCCAATTAGCCACAGGGGGTGCTTGCAGAGTGGAAATTCGCTCTGTCAAAAGTTCCGATTATGACGTCATCTCCCCCATCATCGACGAGTGGTGGGGCGGCAGGCCAATGGCGGACAAGCTGCCGAAGCTCTTCTTTGTTCATTTCACAACGACTAGCTTTATTGCTGAGCTGGATGGCAAAATGGTCGGTTTTTTAATCGGTTTTTTATCTCCATCACATGCGGATGAAGGGTACATCCATTTTGTCGGAGTTCATCCCGATTATCGCAAGCATCATGTTGGCCGGGACCTGTATCATCGTTTTTATGCTGTCATGCGAGAGAATGGCAGGAAAATCGTGCGTGCGGTTACTTCCCCCGTCAATAAGGGATCCATTGCGTATCATACGAAGATGGGTTTTGAAATCGAAAAAGGCAACAAAGAAGTGGACGGGATTTCCGTCTTTGCTGACTATGACGGCCCCAATCAGGACAGGGTTTTATTTGTGAAAACATTACAAGAAGAATACGGTGCTTAAAAAAACATGACGCTCAGATCAAAGATGATCTGAGCGTCTTTTACGTTTTGTTTACAGTTGTCCCTTTCTTCGCCGCTGCTCCTCTTCCACTGCTGCCTGATACTCCTCTGGCGTATTGGCATTGAATACAGCCCACGGGTCCAGCAGACCTTCAGGGGTCGGATGGACACGCAGCTCTGCGAGTGTCTGCATCAAGCGCAGCTCTCTTCGTTCCAAAGCTGTCTCCCATCGGCTTTGTGTGCGTCGATGGTAGAGGGCAACGAGCGGATGAAGCCTGCCTTGCTCATGGGCCGCGATCACATCCCAATCCTCGACGCCCTGTGCGTATCGGATCAGCCTTTCGATCTGTTCCCGGTCCATAAAGGGGAGGTCGCAGGACAGGACAAGCAGCACTTCCTCGTGACGCATGCGAAAAGAAGTGACCAGGCCGCTGACAGGACCTTCAGAGAGAACAGCGTCGGGGATAATGGTCACATCCCCTTTTTGCCTCACTTCCTCCGGCAGCCTCTCCCCGTGATTGGACACGATCAGACAGGGCAACTGCGCAGCGGTCATCGCTTCCACGAGTTCAGAGAGCATGGTCCCTCCTCTCCAGGGGAGCAGTTCCTTGGGCGAACCCATGCGACGGCTGCTTCCTCCTGCAAGAATGACACCGCCAATCGAAAAAATACTCATCTTTTCCTCCAGGATGGTTGACATTTTCTGCGTATAATTTATAATAAATATAAACAAATAATAATTCTAAATAAGGAGAGAAACCCTCATGGAAAAACAACTTTTTGAAGCCTTAAATAAACAAGTAGCCAACTGGACCGTCCTCTACACCAAACTGCATAACTATCACTGGTATGTCAAAGGTCCTCACTTCTTTACCTTGCATCCTAAATTCGAGGAATTCTACACAGAAGCCGCCGCGCATATCGACGAGCTGGCCGAGCGCGTCTTGACTCTGGGTGGTCAACCTGTCGCTACTCTATCCGGCTCTTTGCAGGCTGCCAGCATCCAAGAGGCATCCGGCAAGGAAACTGCCGAGCAAATGGTTGAATCTATTGTACGCGACTTCGGCATTATGGTGGACGAGCTGAAGCTGGCGATGGAGATCGCCGAACAAGCTGGTGATGAAGAAACCTACGATATGCTCTTGGCTATTCGGGCACAACTGGAAAAACACAACTGGATGCTGAAAGCATTTTTGCAATAACAGGCCAAAAAAGAAAGGGCGAAGCGGGAACCCTCACTTTGCCCTTTTTTTCTATTCTCTACAAGGAAAAAGTCAGCTTTCTTCCCGATTTCCCTACCTTCACCTCAGGGAGCAGCTTCAGCGCTTTTTGAATGCCGATGTACTCACTTGAAAATTCGACACCATGCCGCTCTTTCAACTCTTCGCACAATTCCGCCAGTGACATCGGCGACATGCGCTCACGCAATATTTCCTTGATTTGATCTGCGACCTGCTGGTAATCATGCCGGATATGCGTCTTTCGCACTTTTACCTTTTGCAGCATCTCGGTTGGAATCTCCTCCGCGGAGGATGCGGCAGCCTCCTGGAAAAACTGGCCCGGATCTTCTCCATGCTCCGCATCCAATTCCCGAATCCGTGACAACACTTGCTTGATCTCACCACCAAGCTGCTTGTCCTGGTCCACATATTGCCTGCGCAACGCCATTCGTTGTTCCAATAATGCCTGTAAAGTCATCTGCAACGCTTTTCGCTCATTAAACATTGCGTTGTTCCCCTTTATTATTCAGAATACTTCTTTCATCATAATACATAAGACGGCTTTGTTTCCACTTTCTCCTATCAAATATCTCCGTCTTTTTCAAGGTCAACGCAACATGGTTAAGAGCATCCACTGCTCCAGAGCAGCGGCTGTCTGCTGCCACTGATCCTGCGCCGAAATTACTGCCTGATAATCCCCTTCTTGCATCCCGTAACTGCCGAACTGGGAATGGTTTCCACCTTCAATGCTCATATAGACCGCCTGGGCGGGCAGGAGGCTTTTGCCGGCTTCGAATTTCTGCGGATTGACGATGCCATCCCGCGTGCCAAGCAAGGACAGGACTGAGAGCTTCGTCTGGCTGAGATCGCCACGCTTGTCTGGATAAGCAGCGAGAAAAAACACCCCGCTGAACCGATCTGGGTGAAGCGCGGCATAGCGAGCAGCCATCGCGCCTCCCATTGAATGCCCCCCAATGACAAAGGGCTGATCAGGAAAATTTGTCAACAATTCATCCGCACGTTGTACGTCAGCGACAGCCAGATTGAACGGCATTCGGGCGATAAAGACGCGATGACCATATCCCGCGAGCAGGCGGGCAAGCGGCGCATAACTCTCGGGCTTGACCCTTGCTCCCGGGTAAAAAATCACGGAAGGATCGAAGGATCGGCCCCCTTCAAAAACGATCCACTCTCCGTAGTCCGTCACAGTGATGCCTTCCCCTCCCTGCATCGCCTTCACTGCTGTCTCATCTGGCGGATACGGACGCAGGAACCAGATCGCCGTGCAGGCAGCAATCAACAACAACAGGAGAAGCCCTCTTTTGAATCTGCGCCTTCTGTCACTCATCGCCATCCCTCCCTTTTGTCCTGATGCACGTTTTCATAGTATGCCTCTATTTTCCTTGTCCTTTCAGGAAGTTTAGAGGTTCTTGACAGGAGGAATTCTGGCGGCAGGGACATCCCTTTATCCCCGGTTGCTCAAGCTGGTTGCGGCTTGAATATATTCCTTCGACCTAGCAAAAAAGGGAGGAGCGCTTTTTCTACGCTTCTCCCTTCTCTTTTTGCCTCTCTCGAAACCGACGAACTTTCATGAGATTCCCGCATGCCTTGTCATCACACCAACGGCGCACACGGTTGCGGCTCTCATCAAAAAAGACCCACTGACAATCCCGATTGTCGCATATTTTCAACCTCCGACGATCCTGATGAACCAGCAGATCGGCAAACGACTCCGCAATCCTTCCCATGACGTTGTCCCAGCCCGCAGCCGCACTCACCTGCTCCAGCCGATAATCCTCTTCATCCATGGACAGGCGCAGATGTGACGGAGCCATAGCCAGAACTTGATTTAGCGCATCCAAATCCTTCACAGAGATGGCCTGGCCCTCGACGACAGCTTCGACCATCTGCCGCAGCAAATTGCGCAAGGAAAGCAACGACGCAAGCTCCGTTTGCGGGGCAGGCTGCGGTGCGGTCAGATTCCATTTTTGCAGAAAAGCCTCCATCCATTCGGCCTTCTCCAAACGATTTTCCCGACGGCCGGAACCGCGCCAATCTCTCCAATCACTATTTAAAAAATCTACACAGAGCCACTCCACATCCATTCCTCCATTTATCCAAAGCAAAAAACAAATCTGTACCTTGCATGATATACCAACATATGGTACATTCCAACTTGTAACTAACAAAACATATTTAGATAGTTACAATCATTATTCAAATAATGCTTGAACAGACGAGGAGGATTCGAATGGATGGGAAAAAGTTGTTGTTGCAGGAGTGGAGATGGACGTATGACGAGGAAGACTGGTATCCGCCTTTGCGTGATGCCTTAGCTGGCGTAGACGCGAAGGAAGCAAGCTGGAGGGCGGAAGGAGCAGCAGCCAATACCATCTGGGAGACCGTCAGCCATTTGCTGTACTACAAAGAACGCTTCCTCCATCGTCTTACGGGTACAGAATTTGTCTCCGATGCGCAGAGCAATGAAGATACCTTCATCCCTCAGGGAAGCAGTGACGACGAAGAAGCTTGGAAACGAACCGTCGAGCGTCTGGAAGAAGTTCATCATCTCCTCTATGAAAAACTGCGCTCCCTGACCATGGAGGAGCTTCAGCAGCCCTTGCCTCAGGTCTCGGTACAACAAAGTGCCATGAGCCTGGTGATGCACGACGCTTTTCACACCGGTCAAATCGTGCAATTGCGCAAGCTGCGGGGAACCTGGCCCGCTCAACGTTCCTGATTTTTTGCAGGACATGAACCCCACTCTCGCGAATATTCCTATCGATTTGTTCCACATTTTGCTAGGAGGAGATCGTATGTCGAGAGTGGTACGGTTTGAATTGAACAGCCAGGATCCGGAGCGTGCATCATCTTTTTACTCTTCTGTCTTTGGCTGGCAGGTGGCAGCGCCGAATTGGGGCTATCGGGAGGTGGCGACAGGCTCTGACAACCAACCGGGAATCAATGGCGGGATCGCGCTGGGGCCAGCTGATTACCCCCATGGCACGCGGGTCGTGATTGAAGTGGAATCGATCGACGAAACGATCAAAGCAGCAGTCGAAAACGGCGCGCAGATCGTTCGCGATAAAATGGAGTTCGATGCCTTCTATCTCGCGTATCTCGTCGATCCGGTAGGACTTGGCATCGGTTTGATCGAACATAAATAGGACAAAATACTTGATTTCGATCAAATTTTTACTATACTTGATGAGTAACATAATCTCATACATGTTATCCTCATCTTTCACGATGGGGATAGAGGTCGCGGCTTTTATAGGAATCTGTACGAGATACAAAAGATATCGAGGACTACAGAAGAGGGAAAAGCTGCCGAAGCCCGTACAGCATCTTTTGTGCGAACGGGCTGGGGCTGTACTCGAAAGGGACAGAACTGTCACGTTGGCGAACCTGCGCAAACGTGGTGTGCTATCTTCCGTGAAGGCTTGGTGGGGATTGAATATGCCGCTCTTGGCCTATATTTGGGCTAAGGGCGGTTTTTTCGTTTCTCCGACCTTCCTTTCACCCAAAACTTCTCTTATGAAAGGTGGTGCTTACACATCATGTCTAACCAACAGCAACTCAAGCGCGATCTGAAAGCCCGCCACCTGACGATGATTGCCATCGGCGGCTCGATCGGTACAGGATTGTTTCTCGCCAGTGGCGGCTCGATTCATTCCGCAGGTCCGGGCGGTGCTTTGGTCGCTTACATCGCGATCAGCATCATGGTGTACTTCCTGATGACAAGCCTTGGGGAAATGGCTGCCTTCCTGCCTGTTTCCGGCTCCTTCAGCACCTACGCCACCCGGTTCGTCGATCCATCTCTCGGCTTTGCACTTGGCTGGAATTACTGGTACAACTGGGCCATCACGATTGCGGTAGAGCTTTCCGCCGCCGCGCTGATCATGAAATACTGGCTGCCAGATGTGCCGTCGATGATCTGGAGCGCCTTGTTCCTGCTGCTCATGTTCGGACTAAATATGTTATCCGTAAAAGGTTACGGTGAATCGGAATACTGGTTTTCCTTGATTAAAGTAGTGACAGTCATTCTCTTCATCATTTTTGGGATTCTGATGATTTTTGGCATCATGGGCGGAGAATCGGTCGGTTTCCAAAACTTCACCAAGGGTGACGCTCCTTTCAGCGGCGGATTCATGGCGATGCTTGGCGTCTTTATGATCGCCGGCTTCTCCTTCCAGGGGACCGAGCTGGTGGGGATCGCTGCCGGGGAAAGCGAAGATCCTGCACGCAACATTCCACGGGCCATCCGCCAGATTTTTTGGCGCATCCTGCTCTTTTACATTTTGGCGATTTTCATTATCGGACTGCTCGTCCCATACGACAACCCGAATCTGATCAGCGGGGATCTGACCGACATCGCCATCAGTCCGTTTACCATCGTCTTTGAAAAAGCAGGCTTTGCCTTCGCTGCTTCCGTCATGAACGCAGTCATTCTCACCTCCGTCCTGTCTGCGGGGAACTCGGGGATGTACGCTTCTACACGCATGCTCTGGAATCTCGCGAAGGAAGGCAAAGCACCGAAGATTTTTGCCAAGCTGACACGCCACGGCGTACCGATCAACGCTTTGATCTTGACGGCCCTGATCGGCGCATTTGCTTTCTTGTCTTCCCTGTTCGGAGATGGTGTGGTCTACGTCTGGCTGCTGAACGCCTCCGGGATGTCCGGCTTCATCGCCTGGCTGGGAATCGCCATCAGCCACTACCGCTTCCGCAAAGCATTTCTGGTGCAAGGACGCGACCTGCGGGAATTGCCGTACAGGGCGAAGTGGTTCCCGTTTGGGCCGATCTTTGCCTTCATCATCTGTCTGATTGTCATTATCGGCCAGAACTATGGGGCATTCCTTGGCGACACCATCGACTGGTACGGTGTGGCAGTCTCCTACATCGGTCTGCCTCTCTTCCTGATCGTCTGGCTGGGATATAAATGGAGCAGGAAGACAAAAGTGGTCGAATTGAAGCAAGTAGATTTGCGTCAGGAATAGAAAAAAGACATGGGGTGCCTAAGCATTCCATGTCTTCTTTACATTGAGGGCGCAACCATGTTACGCTGTATCTATCTAAGATGATCGGAGGGTTACGTGTGGCAAATTTTTCCCGATAAAAGACAGCGATGCAATTTGCATTGCCTGCGTGCAGCGTAATCGGGATTAGTCTGACTATACACGGATGCCCATGATGTCAAATGGTGTTTTTTTGGTGTACTCCAAAAAAAGCCGT
>DASQMM010000110.1:0-4577 GCA_035645495.1 Brevibacillus sp.
CACTTCCACATGCTCGATGGAGTGGCGCGAATCACGTGCGCCGTTCGCCTGTTGCGCTTCCTCAAAGGCATCGAGTGCAAGCCGAATCGCTCCATCCCCGATTGCATGGAAGCGAATGCTGAAGCCCTCCTTGTCCGCCTCGGCGACCCATTTTTTGATCGTTTCTGGAGGAAAACATGTATCTCCCCTTGTATCTGGTTGGTCTGCGTACGGTTCAAGTAAATAGGCCGTGCGGGCAGTGATCACGCCATCGATGAATTGTTTCAGACCGGATACGCGAAGTTTATCCGACTGATAGGATTCTCGCAGCTGTTTTACGTGATCAAGATTGCCGTTTAGAGCCGGCCATAGATGGATGCGCGCGGTCAATTCCCCTCTGTCTTCAAATTCCTTGAAAAGATTGTAATCAGTAAGCACGGCCATGGCTTCCGTCGCGAATAAATCATGTACGGCAGTGATCCCTAAGCTCGCTGCATAGGTGAGGAAATTCGCGAGTAATTCTCTCTTTTGTTCCTTCGTTACATCATAAGCATGCTGAATCACAGCATCCATGGCTTTTTCGTATAGAAGGCCGTTGGGTTCCCCGTTCTCGTCTTTGCCGATCATCCCGTAAGAAGGGTTCGCGGTATCGCGATCAATGCCAACCATCTCCAACGCTTTTGAATTGACCCATGCATAATGACCTTCGGCGTGAAACAAGAGCGCCGGGCGATCGGGCAGAATTCGATCCAATGAATAACGATTCGGAAGCTGTTGCGTATCCCAATAACCGGCATCCCATGAAGAGCCGATAATCCACGAATCGTCCGGTCTTGATTCAGCAAATGCACGAATGAGTTCTAGCGCTTCTTGTTCAGATCGTGCAGCGAATAAGTTGACACTATTCATCGCGATTGCTCCATCCATAAGGTGGAGATGGAAATCATGGAATCCTGGCATAATGAAGTGGTCATGGCATGGATAGATTTTCGTATTCTCGCCTATATACGGTTTTATCTCTTCTTCGGAACCAATCGCAACAATCCGATTTTCCTTGATCGCAATAGAAGCGGGTTCGGGATGATCCGACTGCCCTGTAAAAACGAATTTGCTTGTAAGAACCAGATCAGCTGTTTGTTGACTCATGATTAAACATTCCTTTCATGTATAGAGGTTAAAGCAATACTCATGGAGACTCTTCCATAGCAGCTTCTGCATAGGACAGCTCAGGAGGAGGGTTTCTAAACATCTTGGTTAGGTAGAGAAGATACAAAAATCCCAATGCAAGCCAAACTCCTCCCAATATAAGAGAATATTTGTCTAGCATCGCCCAAAATAAGCCTGTAAGGGAAGCGCCAATCAACGGAATGATCAGGTAGCGAATGGTGCCGAGGATAGATCTCTGTTTATTCCTGATAAAATAGTAAGAAATCACTGACAGATTCACGAATGTAAAAGCAAAGAACGCGCCAAAATTGATCAGCGAAACGGCAGTAGTAAGACTTAAGAACATCGCGCTGAGTGCGATAGCGCCTACCAATAAGATATTGAAGACAGGGGTCCTGTATTTTGCCGAGAGATAGCCGAAGAAACGGGTGGGAAGCACGCGCTCACGCCCCATCGCATACAGAATCCGGGAAGAACTTGTCCCTGATGCGACAGCCGACGCAAAACTTGCCATGATCCCTTCTGCGAGAATATAGCTGGTCAAAAGGTTTCCACCGATATACATGGAGATTTCAATATAGGAAGATTCCGGATCTTGCAATGCCTGGTAGTCAGGCCACACCAACTGTAAAAAATATGAACCCATTACATAAAGAACCCCGCCAATGATCGTAATGAGATAGATGGCTCTGGGAATCGATTTTTGAGGGTTCTTCGTTTCTTCAGAAAGGGTCGTTACCGCATCAAATCCTAAAAAGGAAAAGCATAAAATGGGGATCACGGATAAAAAGTTTTGGACATTGGCCTGTGGATCCATAAACGGAAGTATGGAAAAAAGTGTTCCTGCGCCTTTTCCATTGAGTAGTCCTTGAATGGAAAAGGCGGTGAATAGAGCGAATGTTCCGAACTGGAGAAACAGAAGCATCGCATTGAACTTCGCCGCTACGGTGATGCCAATGATATTGACAGTCACAACGGTAAGGACGAAGATCACAATCCAGATATACATTGGTATCGAGGGGAAATACGCTTCCATGGCGATTCCCAGCAATAGCGCACTAATCATGGGACTGAACACATAATCGAGCAGGATCGTCCACCCTACGAGAAAACCAATATGGGGACTCAGCGACTTTTGCGCAAAGGTATAGGCTGCACCCGCGTTGGGAAAAGCTTTTGCCATCTGCGCGTAACTGTAAGCGGTAAAAAACATCACGATAAAGGCAACAATATAGGCAGTGGAAATCATGCCATTCGTGCTATGTACGGCGACTCCATAGGTGGAAAACATCGTGGTGGGAGCCATGAAGGCTAATCCAAAAAATACAACATATTTTAACGACAGTGTACGTTTAAGCGTGGGTCGATGCGAATCGTTCATACATCCATCCTCCTAATGGAAATCACGAATTTGTACGGTTCTTATCCATATCGCTCATTCTCCTGCCATTTCCTCATGATTGAATTTTCTGTTATTTAGTCGTTTGCTAGCCCTTCCCGATCAAAGACAACGTTTCCATCTACGATAGTCAGCAGCACTTTTGTATCTGGAATATCTTCTACTGGTATATCAAATAGATTACGTTCCAGAACGACAATATCTGCTAACTTGCCTGCTTCCAATGTCCCTAACTCATGCTCACGGAATGTACCGTAAGCGGAGCCTGCCGTATATGCTTTCAATGCATCGGCCAGTGAGATGCACTCGTGTGGATGCCAGACTGTTTTTCCGCTGCTGTCGATTCTTGTGATCGCCCGATAGATTTGCAGGAGGGGGTTCAGGACATCGATCGGGAAATCCGTGCCAAATGCCAATCTCGCGCCAGCCTGCTGCAAGGTACGGATAGAAAATACATGCTTCTCCCGTTTCATGCCGATTCGATCGGTGTACACGCCCCGCTCGGACATCGCCATGTGGTCGGGCTGCATCGAAGCGGTTACCCCAAGCTCTTTGAAACGATGGATATCATCCGGATGAATCACTTCCACATGCTCGATGGAGTGGCGCGAATCACGTACGCCGTTCGCCTGTTGCGCTTCCTCAAAGGCATCGAGTGCAAGCCGAATCGCTCCATCCCCGATCGCATGAAAGCGAATGCTGAAGCCCTCCTTATCCGCCTCTGCGACCCATTTTTTGATCGTTTCTGGGGGAAAACATGTATCTCCCCGTGTATCTGGTTGGTCCGCGTACGGTTCAAGTAAATAGGCCGTGCGGGCAGTGATTACGCCATCGATGAATTGTTTCAGACCGGATACGCGAAGTTTATCGGACTGATAGGATTCTCGCAGCTGTTTTACGTGATCAAGATTGCCGTTTAGAGCAGGCCATAGATGGATACGCGTGGTCAATTCCCCTCTGTCTTCAATTTCCTTGAAGACTTCGTATGCTTCTATCGTTTTTAAGGCGTGCAGGTCATGGAGGGCCGTTATCCCAAGACTGGCAGCGCTCGCCAAAAAATTGGCGAACAATTCGCTCTTTTTGGCGTGTGAGAAATCGAATGCGCGGCTGACGACCGCATTGATTGCTTTTTCATACAAAATCCCGTCAGGTTCGCCATTTTCGTCTTTTCCAATCACGCCATACGGAGGATTTTCCGTACCTCGTGTAATATTGGCGATCTCCAAGGCTCTCGAATTCACCCATGCATAATGACCTTCTGCGTGGAACATGAGTGCCGGTCGGTCTGGAAGGATCCGATCCAAGGAATGCCGTGTCGGCAATTCTTGTGTGTTCCAATACCCTGCATCCCACATAAATCCGATCACCCATTCATGTCTCGGGTTACAAGCAGCGAATTCGCGTATCATTTCAACCGCTTCCTCTTCAGAACGCGCCGCAAACAAATTGACGCTCTCCAGAGCAACAGCCCCTTGCATAATGTGAAGATGGAAATCATGGAATCCCGGCATGATCAGTTCGTCTTGAAAGCGATAGATTTTGGTGTGCTTACCTGTGAATGGTTTCATATCTTCGGATGAACCAATCGCCACGATCTTGTTGTCTTTCACCGCGATTGAAGCGGGCTCGGGTTGTTCGGAAAGTCCAGTAAAAACGAATTTGCTCGACAGTATGACGTCAGCTGCTTGTTCCCCCATTATCCTTCATTCCTTTCTTTCCTTTCGAAAGCGACCATCCCCTTGAAACATCTTCCACTTTAGCTGGATGGCATGCAACCGCTCCCATTTCATTCTTCATACACCCCATAAACAACTGTCATCGGTAAGGAAAGGCATCACTCCATTCGAGAGGTTTGAATCCAGCATAAAGTCTTGTGTAACTCCAGAGTCAACTCCCAATAAAACAAAAAACAGCCTTGAAATGATCATGCTCATTTCGAAGGCTATCCTCTCCTTTACTTTTCTTCGATCGGAATTTGTATTTCATAAAAAGCTTCATCATATTGATCCGTCAATGAAATGTCCACTTGCAT
>DASQMM010000111.1:0-1992 GCA_035645495.1 Brevibacillus sp.
GCTCTTCCTCCGGTTTCTCCTCTCCCATAATTGAAAGGTGTTCACTTTTGCGCACGTCGTGTCTGATAGGAGCATGCCGTGCCACCTCTGCCCTTCGATGGGCAGAAGTTGAACACCTGCCTCATCGTAATTTGGCGATGGGGTATTTTTTTGCTATTTATCGACATACTACATACTGCTTAGAAAGGGAGGGTTCTCACATGGCAGAAAAACAACCGTCCAAAGAGAAGCTCGAAGCTTCCAAAGCCCAATCCGAGGCAGATCGTACTGGGGTCGGGGTGGAGCGCGCACGAGAGATGCAATCTGCAGCTGACCAATCAGACATCATTAAGCACGGACAATAAAAAGTGATCGAGCTGCCAGACCGTTGTTTGGAAAACAAATGCGGCTGGCATTTTGTTTGTGTCCTTCATTTCCCTCCTGATTCTGCAGGCATTCTGCGGATACTAGCGGTATACACGCTTTGTCAGGAGGGATTACATGCACACGGTATGGAAGGGCTCGATCAGCTTCGGGCTGGTAAATATCCCGATTCGCATGTTTACAGCGACGGAAGAACGCGACATCCGTTTTCGCCAGTTGCACAAGGAGTGCCATACTCCGATCAAGTACGCGAAAATGTGTCCACACTGCGATACGGAAGTGGAAGCTGCTGACATCGTTCGAGGGTTCGAATACGAAAAAGGACATTTTGTCATCGTCGATGATGAAGACCTCGAAGCCATCACGCCGGAAACACGCCGCGCGATCGAAATTCTTGATTTTGTGGACCTGAAGGAAATCGATCCCGTCTACTTTGACAAGAGCTATTTCCTCTCCCCGCAGGAAACAGGTGAAAAAGCATATTCGCTTCTTCGGGCTGCAATGGAGCAAACAGGCAAGATTGCGGTAGCCCAGGTAACCATGCGAAATCGGCAGAGCCTGGCGGTGATTCGTCTATACGAACACTGCATCATGCTGGAGACGATTTACTATCCGGATGAAGTGCGATCCGTAGTCCAAGTCCCCGCTTTGCCTGAAGCCGATATCGAGTTAGCCGAAAATGAGTTAAAAATGGCAAGCGAACTCATCAATAACATGACTACGCCATTCGATCCTGCAAAGTATACGGATGAATATCGCAGCCAATTGCAAGCTATGATCGAGAAGAAGCTCGAGGGCAAAGAAATCGCCACTTCTCCGGCAGCACCTCGTGCGAACGTCATCGATTTGATGCAGGCACTAAAGGAAAGTCTGGCAGCGACGGGGGGAGAGCCTGCCGCACCAGTCAAAATGGCACCAGACCCAACGCCTGAAAAGCCCAAGACTAAAGGAAAAAAAGAGGGCACGCGTAAAGCTGCCCCAGCAGCAACCCCTGCGAAACCACCTGTCGCTGCGACCGGAACCACTTCAGGTACCACCAAAACCTTGCGCCGCAAGAAGAAAGCAGACTAGATTTCGTAGGTAAAAAACAAAGAAGCCCGAGACTATTCTCGGGCCCTTTCGTGTTCCGGTTCAATATGGATGTGTACATCGTATATCTTATGTTCGAGTCTCATCCGGTCTTCAATCTCTTCGGTAATTGTATGGCTTTCGACTACGTTCAGCTCAGGATCGACATGAACGACGACATCCACAAGCACACTGCTCCCATGGTACCGAGCCTTAATATCGCTGATTCTTTCCACTCCATTGATGTCGGCGATGGTAGAGCGCAAATCTTCCAACTTGGACTCGTCGAAGCCATCTGTCAAGCGATGGACGGTCTCCCGGAAGATTTCCCACCCCGTTTTGATGATCAGAATACCCACTACGACTGCTGCCAATGGGTCCAGCCAAGGCAATTGAAATTGTGCGCCGGCAATCCCGATGAAAGTTCCGATACTTACAAGTGCATCAGAGCGATTGTCCTTCGCTGCAGCCATCAACGCCTGGCTGTTTATTTTCTGTGCTAGTTTCAGGTTGTAGCGGTATACCCCAAACATGATCACAGAGGTAGCCAAGGCTGTGTAG
>DASQMM010000112.1:0-2322 GCA_035645495.1 Brevibacillus sp.
GCTGAGCGAAGCTTTGGTTCCGGCTTCCTTTTTCATCCAAAAGGGTACATCCTGACCAGTGAGCATGTCATTGGAAAATCGAAACATATTTATGTCAAGCTGTTCAACGGGCGGGTCTTTGAAGCCAAGCGAGTGCTTGCAGACCGCGTCCGCGATTATGCTGTCATCAAGATCGATGCGGACTGCAAGCTGTTTCCCCTGCCATTGGGGAGTTCTGCCCATACCAAGGTCGGGGAATGGGTGATCAGCGTTGGTTCCCCACCTGTCGACGTAGAGGCAAAATCAAACAGGCTTTCGTTCCCCGAGTTGAAGCGCGAACTGGACGGGTCTTTTGATCGCCAGCCTGTAGGTCTCCATCTCCCCGATCTGGCGAAACACCTCACGTCCGGGCTTTGGATTCACTTCGATCAGCCAGGGTCTTCCCTGAACGTCTACGCCAATGTCCAAGCCGAACTCCATCATTCGGCCAAATCGCTCCTCGAGGACCTCTGCCGTCTGATGGGCCAATCGGTCGCATTCCTCTGCGATCAATTGCGCCCTACTCTCGCCGAATTTCTGTGTGAAAAAAGTGAAAAACGGGATTGCACTGCCGCCTCCGTGCAGATTGGATGTAGAGCTTCCCGCCTTGCCTACCCGTACACCGCGACCGGTCACGCTCCATTCTCCCCGCTCGTCTTTTTGGATCAGCAAGCGCACGTCCGCCACGCGATTGCCGACCAAAGCCAGATCCACCCCCTGCTGGACAAGAAAATTGCCGTTGCTGATCCGCTGCTCCCGCACCCAGCGCTTCACCCAATTTTCCACGCCATGAATCGTTCCCAGCTTGGCTCTTACCTGCGAATATGCTTTCGAGCGTCCGAGCAGCTCATACCCCTTGTCCCTTGCCACCAGCTTCAGTATGCTGCGCCCTCCTGTACCGTTGCCAGGCTTGATGTACAGCAGCTTATACCGCTTCAGCATCGTACGCACAGCTCCGGGAGCGTAGATCGTGGTTTCCGGGATCCACTGGCTGACCCGTTCATCCTTTGCCAGCATCAGCGTCACTCTCCACTTCTTGCTGAACGGGCTGTTGGCAAACGTGAACAGATTGCTGTGCCGAAGCCGCATATACTGGGGCACCCGGCGGCGATAGCGGTCAATCACCACATCTGGCCATGGCTGCCACCTACTTTCCCAGCCCCCTTCCTTTTTGGGCGTGAAGCCGCGAATTTTTCGTTGCGCTGCATTCACATCCTGATGAGAAAAAAGGTACACGCGCGCTCCCAGTTTACGGCCAGCCAGAACCAGACGACGCAAATAATCCGGTTCTGAGAAGCGGTTTCCTTCCCGCCAGGTCAAAATACCTACTACTCGTTCCTGTGCCAATTGAACCACCTCACACGTCATCGTCATCCACTGCCTAGTCTATGTGCCACAGCCTAAGAGGGAGACATCCCGCGAAAAAACGGGCTTTTTTCTCCGCTACCATATTCTGCGTATAAAAGGCAGCCAAAAAAGCCACAATCTACGGGTAACAGCAAACACTACACTTCTGTTACTTACGTCATGTAAGAACCTGTGATACAATAGGGGTTAATGTATAACAAGGTGCATAGAGGTGACGTCCACGTGAGTCAGGATTTAGCAGGAGAACACATGTGTCCAAAATACGAATGTGCGATGAACATCTTGGGTAAACGCTGGACGGGCTTGATTCTCCACGTGTTGCTTCGTGGGGCTGTACGCTTCAAGGACATCCGCGAAATGGTCCCGCATATGAGCGATAAAATGCTGTCAGAGCGTCTGAAAGAGCTGGAGGAGCTGGAAATTCTGGAACGCAAGGTGTTCCCCGAGATTCCTGTCCGGATCGAATACGAACTGACTGAAAAAGGAAAAGACCTCCGTCCCGTCATTGATTCCATTCATACATGGGGTCAAAAATGGATGTAACCCTTCCCGCTTTCTAAAAGGCGGGAATTTTTTTTTGTCCAGGCATAAGCTTCCCTGCTTCATTGTAGACTCTAGCATCCTGAGATGACGGGAGGCTGGGACTTTGCGAGCGGCAGTGTACATCCGCGTCAGTACGGAAGATCAGGTCAGGGAAGGCTTCTCCATCGCGGCCCAACGCGAACGTTTGCTGGCTTACCTGCACTCCCAGGGCTGGGAGCTATCCGATTTTTACACCGATGAAGGCGTCAGCGCCAAGGATCTCCAGCGTCCCGAGCTGACTCGCCTTCTGGACGATGTCCGCCAGAACAAAATGGATGTCGTGCTTGTCTACCGGCTGGACCGTTTGACCCGTTCCGTGCTGGATCTGTACCAATTGCTGCAGACGTTTGACTT
>DASQMM010000113.1:0-4274 GCA_035645495.1 Brevibacillus sp.
AGGCAGCTTTGATCGGGATGACGCATACCAATTTCACCAATCCACACGGCTTGGATGACAGCAACATGCATTACTCCACTGCCGAGGATATGGCTTTGTTGTCGGCATACGCACTGCGGAATCCTGTATTTCGGCAGATTGTCTCCACCAAGGTAAAGGACATCTCCTGGGAAGGGGAGGAGTACAACAGACGTCTTCTTAACAAAAACAAGCTGCTTCATTTGTACAATGGTGCGGATGGCGTAAAGACGGGATATACCAAACTGGCGAAGCGTTGTCTGGCTTCATCGGCGACCAGAGACGGCAGACAACTGGCGGCCATTACATTGAACGCGCCTGATGACTGGAACGATTCAGCCCAGATGCTCGATTGGGGCTTCCGTCATTTCGCCATGAAGGAATTTGTTCAGTACGGGGAAACCATCCAACCAGAGCCTGCGGTCACGTTGAAAGAAGGGGTCCAGCTCGTTACCACGAACGCGTTTCAATACCCCCTCAAGCCAGAGGAAGTTCCTGAAGTAAAAAAACGGATGGTGCTGAGTGAATCAGTCGTGACGGAAAAGATGAACGGGAAGATCATCGGGTTCCTGCAGTTCCATTTTCGGGATCAGATGATCGGGCAGGTTCCATTGAAAGTGCAGGTCGACACCCCGACTTGGGCAAATACCAACGCGGATACAGGGACTGATTTCTGGCAGCAGTTCTGGAATCTGATGGCAGGAGGGCTGTTCCGTGCTTAATATCATCTGGCTTGTGCTGATCGTGAGCAGCATTATCGTTGCGGCGGTCACTGGGCGCATGGAGGCGATGAATCAGGCAGCGTTTGCCGGTGCGAGAGCAGGAGTCACGGTTTGTTTCGGGCTTCTCAGCGTATTGGCATTCTGGATGGGCATCATGCGGATCGCGGAAAAAGCCGGCTTGATGGGGCTTATCGCCCGTGTGTTGTCTCCAGTCATCTCTCTGCTCTTTCCAGACATCCCGAAAGGACATCCGGCAATGGGCTATATTTTATCCAATATGAGCGCGAATCTGCTCGGGTTGGGGAATGCAGCCACACCGATGGGCTTAAAAGCGATGGAGGAACTGCAAAAATTAAATCCCAACAAGCAGCAGGCATCACCGGCGATGTGTACGTTGCTCGCGATCAACACGGCGAGCATTACGCTTATCCCCACGACAATGATTGCGATTCGGATGCAATACGGATCGGTCAACCCTGTGGAGATTGTCGGGACCACGCTGCTATCCTCTTTTGCTGCGACGTTTGTTGCCATTGTGGTTGACCGCTGGTACCGTTATCGCACGAACAGACGCTACAGGTAAGGGGGGAGCCGCATGTACCAATGGGTGTCCCTGATCTCGCTCTGGGCGATTCCCGTCATGATCGCGTTTGTCCTTTTGTACGGTTGGAAAAAGCGAGTTCCGGTATACGAGACATTTGTCGAGGGGGCGAAAGGCGGTTTTGGCACGACGATCCGGATTTTGCCTCATCTGATCGCGATGATGGTAGCGGTGACGATGTTTCGTGAATCAGGGGCTTTGGGCTTGCTGCTCGGACTGATCAAGCCGGCACTCGACTTCCTCCATTTTCCTGAAGAACTGCTGCCTCTCGCTCTCCTGCGCCCGTTGACGGGTACTGGCTCACTCGCCATTGCGACGGATTTGATCGCGCAGTATGGACCGGACTCTTTTTTGGGCCGTTTGGCAGCCACCATGCAAGGAAGCACGGATACGACGTTGTACGTCCTGACGGTTTACTTCGGAGCGGTAGGGATCCGAAATTCCTCGTATGCCTTGAAAGTGGGCCTGTTGTCCGATTTGGCGGGTGTCATTTTTTCGCTTCTCGTGGTTTACCTCGTATTTGGTTGAAAGAAACCGTAGTGGGAAAAACTTCCGAACACAGGGGAAGTTTTTCCCTTTTTGTTGTCCACACTGGTAAGAATGGGTATGATGTTGGAGAGGTGATCCAAGAATGGAACGTTTGCAAAAAGTATTGGCACATGCCGGAATCGCCTCTCGTCGCCATTGTGAAGAAATAATCATGCAAGGCAAAGTGCAGGTGAACGGCCAAGTCGTTCGAGAACTGGGAACAAAAGTGGATCCAACTAAGGACAAAATTCTCGTGGAAGGGCGTCCGATTCGTACGGAGCAGCATGTCTATCTGATGCTGAACAAGCCCACGGGAGTCATCACGAGCGTCTCGGACCCTCGCGGCAGACGGGTTGTGACGGATTTGCTCAAGGGTTTAAAGGAACGGGTATACCCGGTAGGCAGACTGGATTACAATACCTCCGGACTTTTGCTTTTGACCAATGATGGGGAGTTGGCGAACAAGCTCGCTCATCCCAGCTATGAGATTGACAAGGTGTACCGCGCTTGGGTAAAGGGCGTACCAACAGCGGACAAGCTGGAAAAGCTGGCTCGAGGGATCATGCTGGAGGATGGAATGACCTCTCCGGGAGAAGCTAGGCTTCTGAAGCGTGATCAGGGAAGGGCTTTGTTGGAGATTACCATTCACGAAGGGCGCAACAGACAGGTGAGACGCATGTGCGAGGCGATTGGCCATCCCGTCCTGGAACTGGAGCGCGTTCGGCTTGGATTTCTGACGCTGGAGGGACTCGGCCTGGGTCAGTATCGTCCTTTGACAAGCGAGGAGGTTTCGAGACTGAAGCAAGGACTGGTGCAGAACCGAAAGCGAAGGGCGCGGTAGAGGCATTCGTTCAAAATCTGTTCATAAGTTATGCGCTGAATAAAATGAAGCAACGCTATAATAGAGAGGTAGTAAGCGGTTTCGATATGAAAAGTAGTAGATGGGAGATCGGGCAATGAACAAAAAGAATCGCATTTATGTACGCGTTGCCATTTTGGGACTGCTGCTGGTAGCGCTTGTTTTTGCTCTTTATTCCAGCTTCGTCAAGGACCCGAAAGCTGTAAAGGTAGGGAGTACAGCTCCCAATTTTAGCTTGGAGCAATTGAATGGCCCAGAGATGTCACTCAGTGATTTGAAGGGAAAAGGCGTCGTATTGAACTTTTGGGGCACTTGGTGTGAACCTTGTAAAGCAGAAATGCCGGCCTTGCAACAGAAATACGAGGCTCTCAAAGACAAGGGATTGGTTGTCGTAGGCGTAAATATTGGCGAGGCACCGGTTACGGTTGAGCCGTTTGTCAAGCAAATGGGGGTCAATTTCCCAATTTTGCTGGATCGCAATTCGCAAATTACCAAGCTCTACCGGATCGGACCAATTCCGACTACCTTTTTCGTTTCACCTGACGGAAAGGTGGAAGAA
Source organism: Brevibacillus sp. (assembly GCA_035645495.1). Taxonomy (GTDB): domain Bacteria; phylum Bacillota; class Bacilli; order Brevibacillales; family Brevibacillaceae; genus Brevibacillus. Next base: position 3,288 of record DASQMM010000113.1, read on the forward strand.
ATTTTTATAGGTCAAATGAACGAAGCCATGATTGAGTCCAAAGTGGCGAAAATTTTGCCGTAAGAGAGGATCGATATGGATCAGCGAAAATGTGAATGTGGACATACGAACCCGGTCGGGACGCTGCTCTGCGAATCTTGCGGTAAGCCGTTGGAACTGGATTTGACAGATCAAAGCGCGTTTCCTGACATGCGTTATGAAGGAATGGCTCGCCGCTCTCAGACCTACACGACAAAGATTGTGGATCGGGTTTGGAACACCTTTTCTTCCGTAAAAGTCGCCATCTGGATCATCGTTGTGATTCTGGTCGCTTCTGGTTTGGGAACGATTTTTCCGCAGCAGCAATACATACCGGTGCCAGTGCCCACAGAGTTGGATGTAGAGCGATTCTACACCGATACGTACGGAGTTCTAGGGACCATTTATTACCAATTAGGCCTGCATAATATGTATTCCTCCTGGTGGTTTGTGACGCTGCTCGTGATGCTCGGCACTTCGCTGATCATCTGCAGTCTGGACCGTGTGATTCCGTTGTACAAAGCATTGAACAAACCGCGGCTCAACCAGCACAAATCCTTTTTAAAAGGACAAAAGCTGTACGCGGAGACCAAACAGCCGGAGGACCGCAGCGCGGAAGAGATTCTGGCTCAATCAGCAGAAGCTTTGAAGAAAAAGGGCTATTACCTTTTTCAAACAGATCGTGCCTTGCTCGCAGAAAAGGGGCGTTTCAGCCGATGGGGCCCCTATGTGAACCATATCGGACTGATTCTTTTTCTGATCGGCGTGTTAATGCGCAGTCTGCCAGGCTTTCATTTGGACGAGTATGTATGGGTCAGGGAAGGGGAAACGGTCCCAATCCCGGAGACTCCTTACTATGTGAAAAACCTGGGCTTCAAGGTTGAGTATTACTCCGAGGATGAAATGGTGGAGAAGCTGGATCTCAAAGGTGGTGCGATTGCGAAGAACTACCAGACAGATGCGATCCTG
>DASQMM010000114.1:0-6664 GCA_035645495.1 Brevibacillus sp.
CAGGCATCCCAGGAAAAGAGAGCGGCTTGCTGCGTTCCTTTGGCAATCAGGTCTTCCCGAAGGGCGGGATCTGACATAGCGGCAATTTTTACGGCGATGTCTTCCGGGACATGAGGGTCGAAAAGGAGAGCGGCTTGGCCTACAACCTCGGGAATGCTGCCTGCGTGAGAACAGGTGATCGGAATTTTGGAGCGCATGGCCTCGACCAAGGGAATGCCGAATCCTTCAAACAGCGAGGGGAAGCAGAGGAAGGATGCGTTTCGATAGAGCGAAGGCATTTCCGCTTGGGGAAGGTAGTTCAACCATTTGATCTGATCCCACATTTGGTGCTGGGTGATGAAGTTGATCACGGTTTGATGCGCTTCCTGAGGGAAACCAGAGAAGACCATGTTCACCCTGTAGTTGTAAGTACGACGCAGGATCAGCAGGGCTTGTAGGAGATTGATGTGATTTTTATGTCGCCAGGTATTGGCGGGGTAGAGTCCGTATTGTGCAGGCAATTGGTATTTATGGCGGAATTGCTGATCGAGTTCAGGCTGAACAGGCAGGGAAAATTCTGCGGATGCGTCTAGATGAATGCTATGCACCTTATGGGACGGCAAATGAAACTTCTCGATGATCGATCTGCGGGAGAACTCGGATAGGGTAAGCACAGCACTGCACTTCTGGGCAGAGGACTGGTAGTTGTCTTTTCGCCATTGCAGCACAGGAGGGTCGAAAAACTGGGGATAGAATTCATGCTGAATATCAGGAATATTGATGACACTGGGAATGGTTACATCGAATGGCTGCAGCACCAGCAAGGGACAGAACCAGAGATCGAGCCGCAGGTTTTGGATTTGCTGGTGGAAAAGGGTGTGCGCTGCCGATATGTCCCGGAATAAAATCTTGTGCAAATATTGCCCTTCCGCGAAGGTGTGATAGTTGTGACTGCTCAAAAACAAGAACCATTCATGCCCCTCGTTGTTCCTCTGCGAAAAGTCAATCAGATTGCGTACATACTGTTCCATCCCGCCTATTTTTCCAGGAATGACAGCGAGAAGATTGACGCCGATTCTCAAAACCTCTCCCTCCCGTCAGATATGCTTTGCCTATACCAAGCGATGGTTTTCTGCAAACCGACATGAAGGGGAGTAGATGCCTCGAATTCGAAAAGGGCTTTTGCACGACTAACATCCAGCCTTCGTCTTGGTTGTCCGTCCGGCCGTGTTTTGTCCCAGAGAATCTCGCCGTGGTAACCGCTCTCTTCCTTGATTAACAGCGCCAGCTCGCAAATCGTCATTTCTTCCCCCGAACCGATGTTGACGGGTTCCGGCCCGTCATATCGCTCAGCAGCCAGGACAATTGCACGTGCGGCATCTTCTACATAGATAAACTCCCGGGTCACATCACCGCTGCCCCACAGCAAAATACTCGGGTCATTGTTCGCTTTGGCCTCCATACATTTTCGGATAATGGCGGGAATGACGTGGGAGGTTTCCAGATCAAAGTTGTCATGCGGTCCGTACAAGTTGACGGGCAGCAGGAAAATCGAATTAAAGCCGTATTGTTCACGATAAGCCTGCGATTGCACGAGCATCATCTTTTTTGCCAGACCATAGGGGGCATTTGTCTCTTCTGGGTATCCGTTCCATAAATTCTCTTCCGAAAACGGTACAGGGGTGAACTTCGGATAGGAACAGATCGTCCCGATTGCGACGAACTTTTCAACGCCAAACAGTCGGGATTGCTCCAGCAGTTGGGCGCCCATCATCAGGTTATCGTAAAAAAAGGAACCGGGATTTTTTTGATTGGCCGCAATCCCTCCGACGACCGCAGCCAGGTGTATGACGATTTCGGGGCGATAGGTTTCAAGCATGTGGATGATCTCTTTCTCTTTGCGTAAATCAAACTGCTTTTTGCGCGGAACGAAGATATGCCCACAGCCAAGTTGGGAAAGCTGTTCCACTACATGCCTGCCCAAAAATCCTGCTCCGCCAGTCACAACGATTCGCTTTTGCGTGAGATCGATCATCTTGGAGATGTACACCTTCCTTTCTAGCGGATGATCATAGAATGGGGGAGGGATGCCTGTTTTGTTTGATCCACTCACTCAGGGCATTGCTCCCTTGCAGAAAATGCTGATAAAAGCCGTATTCCTCTTCAGAGAGCGGAAGGATTTGATCAACCAGGTAGCTTACCGTCCGTTTATTTTGATCGGGGAGCGGATCTTCTTTGACAAATTGCCGACTCGCGATCACTTCAACGAAACAAGCAGGACTGTTCGATTGAATCGGGATTTCCATCGTAAACACATGATCTGCGTCAGTATGAACGTTCACATCTACCGGTTGCCCCTCCACGAGAGCATGAAAATGGATGGGGTGCATGGAAGGGGGATAAGAGCCCTTGACGATCAAAGTGTGAAGGGGACAAGTCGAATCCACATGGAAGTGCAAGCGCAGATAAGGTGGAGCCCAAAGGTCGGAGTATCGGTTTGATGATGCTAAGGACGGTGTAGAGCCGAATACACGATGGAATTTGAACAATTCAAGAAACCAGAAGACACCTTTATCTCGATAAGTCTTCAGAAAGTGGAGCAGCCACTCGTTGGCGACTGTGCCGAAGTGCCGCATGCTGGTCTTCAGGATTTCCGGGAAACCGACGTCGATCAGGCTGGTCACGGATTTGCACCTGTCATGCAGGCGGGAACTGGCCAGATAGTCTTCGATGCAACCGATCGGATATTTGGCGGATATACGGAGCCACAGATCGTAATCCATACAGAAATGTAGATCTTCATCGACACCGCCTACTTCCTCGAAGATCGATTTGCGAATGAACGCCGTGGGCTGACAGATAATGCAATGGGTAAACAATTTTTTTCGATCAAAGGGAATCCAAGGATATTTGTACATGATTTTGTTTGCTTCGTTGATATGCAGCCCTTTTCCGTACACCATCGACCAGTCGGGATGCTCCATTAAACTGTCTACGGCACTTCGCACTGCTTGGGGGAAGTAGGTGTCGTCTGAATTCAGCCAGCCGATGATTTCACCCTTCGCCATTTTCAGTCCTTTGTTGATAGCATGGGATTGCCCCCCGTCTGGTTCAGATATATAGCGGAAGCGCTCCCCTAACTGACTGTACTGCCGCAGAATAGCCTGAGTCCCGTCTGTAGAGCCTCCGTCAACTACGATATGCTCGATCCGGGGATAATCCTGACGCAGCACGCTTTCGATGGTTTGTTTGATAAATGCTGCCTGATTGTAAGACGGAGTAATAATCGATACCAATGGCATGGAATGATGGTTCAACATCTCTCCCTCCCTGAATGTTGTCTTTTGCGTAAGATGAAACGCCAGTAATCGAGGAGATCTTCCATGGTTTTGGCAAAAGGGATTTGTGGCGCCCATCCTGTCTTGTTGCGGAAGGCAGAGGAATCTCCGAGCAATGTATCCACATCAGAGGGGCGAAGCCGGTCAGGGTCTACTTCGACGGTTACTTGAACATTCGTATGGGAGAGAAGAATGCGCAGGACTTCTTCAATCGTATAGGTAGAGCCGGAAGCAAGGTTGTAGACTTCACCAGGTTCGCCATGTGTTACAGCAAGCCAGTACGCCTTGACGATATCGCGTACATCCGTAAAATCTCTTTTGGCCTGCAGATTGCCGACGAAAATTTTGGGTGGCTGTAAGCCAAGCTCAATTTGGGCGATCTGTTTGGCAAAATTGGAGGTCACAAAATGCTCGCCTCGACCAGGGCCTGTGTGATTAAAGGTTCGGGTTCGGATGATCGGCATCCCATAGCTTTGAAAGTATTGATAGCCGAGAAAGTCTTGTGCGATTTTGCTAACTGCGTAGGGATTGAGAGGACGCAGCGGATTATCTTCTCTGATCGGTGTCTCATGGGGAAAGACCAGACCGTATTCTTCGCTGGAGCAGGCGATATGGATGCGGCAGGACAGATCCAGTTTGCGGACAGCTTCCAGCAAGTGAATCTGGCCGACGAGATTGTTCACCATTGTCTCTGCGGGAGAGTTCCAGGAGGTAGGGACAAAGCTTTGTGCTGCGAGATGAAAGATCAGGTTGGGCCGGATTTCTTCAAGCATCCGATGGACAGAGTGAGGGTCCCTCAATTCACACTCGACGAGATGGATCTGCTTTGTGAGAGGTTCAAGCAGCTCCATGCTGCTTCGTACTCGGTAGGTGCCGCATACCTCGACATCCCCGCGAGAGAGAAGATAGCCGGCGAGGTGACTTCCGGCAAATCCGGTAATTCCCGTAATCAACGCTTTCAATGAACAACCACCTCCCCGTAGGGCTTCCAAGCGGAAAATCAACGAATCATTCTAGCTATTCATATGGTTTATGAAGGAACATGCCACGGCACCAGCCTTTTGACAGGCTGACTTTTGGCAGATGCGGATGGCGGCAGTGCAACTGCGACATAGAATAAGGCAATGATGAGACAAGGAGGCAGGAGATGGGCCAAATCAACAGCTTTGAAAAGAAGGTATTTTCGCAAAATGGGGAGGATGGAGTGATTGAAGAAATCTTCTCCAGGATCGGCACAGTAAATCGCTTTTTTGTAGAGTTCGGGGTCGAAGATGGCATGGAATGTTTGACACGCAATCTGTGGGTTCATCATGGATGGTCAGGTGTGCTGATGGAAGGAAGTCCATTTCATTACCAAAATTTAGTTAACAATATCGCGCCGTATCCAGAGGTTCGCGTCAGTCGGCAATTTGTCACGCCCGATAATATCGGCCACTTGTTTCAAGAGATGGCGGTTCCGGTCGAATTCGATTTTTTATCGATCGATATTGATGGAAATGATTATTGGGTGTGGCAAGCACTCGACGCCTATCAGCCGCGGGTAGTAGTGATCGAGTACAATGCTTCCTATCCTCCGCCACAAAACATGGTCATCCCCTACCAGGAGGATTTTTGCTGGGACGGAACATCGTATTTTGGAGCAAGTCTATGCTCGCTCACGACATTGGGCAAGAAACTGGGCTACGGTTTGATCGGTACAGATTCCCGAGGGGTAAATGCGTTTTTCCTGCGCAAAGATCTTCTGGAATTAGCCCATTTTCCGGAACTTTCACCCGAATCAGCGTATCACCCCCCGAATTATGGCCCGGATAACGGTGGACATCCGCATCGCAGCGGCCCGATTCTGGACATCTAACCCTCCGAAGGATGCTCGAGCAGTTTCCTGACTTCAAGTTTTAACTGCTCCAGCTTCTGGGAGGCTTCCTTGTGAGAGTCTCCCACCGTACCGAGATATAGCTTGAGTTTTGGCTCTGTTCCCGATGGACGCAGACAGAACCAGGAGCCATCTTCCAGTAGAACCTTGAGCACATCCGACCGAGGCAGCGAAAGCGGTATGCGATTCCCTGTTGTCACGTCCTCAAAGCTGCCTGCCAGATAGTCCTCTTTGCCAATGATACGCAAACCGGCGAAGGATGACGGAAGATGCCCGCGCAGGGAAGACATCAAATCCTTCATGATCTGGATGCCTTGCACACCTTTGAACGTTTTGGTCTGCAGGTCTTCAAGGTAGCAGCCGTATCGCTCATACAAGTTTTGCAAGGCGTCGCCAAGACTCTCGTTTTTCGCCTTGTGAAAAGCGCACAGGTCTACGAGGAGCAGGGCGCTTTGTACGGCATCCTTGTCGCGAACAAAATCTCCGATCAGGTATCCGAAGCTTTCTTCATAGCCGAAAAGAAACACATAGTCCCCGCTTTTTTTGTACGCTGCGATTTTTTCGCCAATGTATTTGAATCCAGTCAAGGTATCTTCCGTTTTGACTCCAAAATCGGCGGCGATTCGCCTGCCAAGTTCAGACGTAACGATGGTTTTCAATACGATTCCATTCGGCGGCAAGCTCCCTTGGGTACGTTTTTGACGCAGCACATCATATAACAATAGCGCACCGATTTGATTGCCTGTCAGTGGCAGATACGTCCCTCCGTTTTGTTTGACCCAGACGCCAAGGCGATCCCCGTCCGGATCGGTACCGATTACCAGATCAGCAGCTGTTTGGATCGCGTACTGCAAAGCCAGATGAAAAGCTTCCGGTTCCTCGGGGTTGGGGGAAGAAACGGTGGAGAAATCAGGGTCGGGCAATGCCTGTTCGGGAACAGTCAGCACGTGATGATAGCCAAAGTCCGTCAAGCCTTTGGAAATGACTTCTCCGGTTGTACCGTGCAAAGGAGTATATACGATGTTCACCGCATCCTTGGCAGCCTGGGACAATTCGGTATGCAAACGAATGCGATTTACCTGCTCGAGATAGGCGTCCAGGATCGAGTCGCCAATTCGCTGCAGCATGCCGCTTTGCAGCAGGATTTCTTCATCGGCTGTTTGAATCGCCAATTCATCACCAGCTTCCTGAATCAGGGTGAAAAGTCGGGAAGCAGTGTCGGGCGTGATTTGTGCGCCGTCAGCATCGTATACCTTTATTCCGTTGTAGTTGGCCGGATTGTGGCTGGCAGTAATCACGACACCTGCAGAAGCAGCCAAATGACGGACGGCAAAGGATAGAATCGGGGTTGGCATGATCCGCTCAAAAAGATAGATGTGTATTCCGTGATTACCCAATACTTTGGCGACTTCGCGGGCGAACGCTGCAGACTGGTGCCGGGAGTCGAAGGCAATCACAACACCGGATTTTTTCG
>DASQMM010000115.1:0-6949 GCA_035645495.1 Brevibacillus sp.
GCCATCGGTCGCCATCATACCGTGGAGGAAACGATCGAAAAGTATCACTTGGCGATGGAAATGGGGCTGAACAATATCAACATGGACCTGATTATCGGTTTGCCGAATGAAGGAATTGCCGAGCTGGCCCATAGCCTGGAAGAAGTGGAGAAGCTGATGCCGGCCTCTCTGACGGTGCACACCTTGTCCTTTAAACGCGCATCGGAAATGACGCAGAACAAGGATCGGTACCGGGTAGCCAGTAGGGACGAGATCAGCCGGATGATGGAGATGGCCTCAGAGTGGACGCAAGCCAATGGTTATTCGCCGTATTACTTGTACCGCCAAAAAAACATCCTGGGGAACTTGGAGAATGTGGGTTATTCCAAGCCCGATCAGGAAAGCATTTATAACATCATGATCATGGAAGAAGTGCAGACCATTCTCGGACTTGGCTGCGGTGCGGTCTCCAAGCTGATGGCTCCGGGAAGCGGCAAGCTGACTCGATGGCCCAACCCCAAAGACCCGAAAACGTACAATGACACCTACAAGACCCTGGTCGAGAATAAACTTCGTGATCTGGATGAAATCTACTCGGAAAAATCCGTTACCCAAGCCTGAAAACCTGATCAAAAAATGTTTTTCAAAACGCCTGTTGACGACGGATTCCGAGTTTGCTATGATTCACATTAAGCTTTTTTCAACCGAATGGAACAGATCTGATGACGGGAAAAAGTAATCAGGAACCGCTGGATCAGAGAGCAAGCATCGAGGCTGAAAGTGCTTGCCGAAGACGACCTGGTGAAGGACATCCCCGAAGACCGCAGTGAACAGATGAGCGAATGACTCTCCTTAGTAACTGGCAGGCGCATAGCCCACGTTATGGGCTTACAAGTGGAAGGATCCCGAATGCTCATAATGAGGGATCTTCAAACAGGGTGGCACCACGGAGGATAAACAAGTCTTTCGTCCCTGACATGCGGCGTATGCACCATGTCAGGCGGCGAGAGGCTTTTTTTACTTTTTTGCCAAAAATGGAGGTTCTATTTCATGAAAAAAATTCAGATTCCACGCGGCACGCAGGACATTTTGCCGGGTACGGTGGAGCTGTGGCACTACGTGGAGAGCAAAGCCCGCGATCTCTGCCGCCGCTACAACTACCAGGAAATCCGCACACCGCTCTTCGAGAACACCGAGTTGTTCATTCGCGGCGTGGGCGAGACGACAGACGTCGTGGAGAAGGAGATGTACAGCGTCGCCAATCCGCGCAGTACCGATGCGCTGACTCTGCGTCCAGAGGGGACTGCAGGGGTGGTCCGTTCTTACGTGGAGAACAAGCTGTACGGTTCACCCAATCAGCCGACCAAGCAGTACTACCTGGGGCCGATGTTCCGCCACGAGCGTCCGCAGGCTGGCCGCTATCGTCAGTTTGTACAGTTCGGAGTGGAGGCGATTGGCAGCAGTGACCCGGCCATTGACGCGGAAGTCATCAGTGTCGCCATTCGCTTGTACCAAGAGCTGGGACTTACCGGGCTATCGGTAGAGCTGAACAGCGTAGGGACTTTGGAGGACCGGGCACGCCATCGCGAGCACCTGCTCGCTCACTTGAACGCGGTGCGCTCGGAGCTTTGTGAGGATTGCCAATCCCGCATTGACCGCAATCCGCTGCGCGTGCTCGACTGTAAAAACGAAAAATGCCGCTCGCTGACCAAAGACGCGCCATCCATCCTGGATTATCTGAGCGAAGAATCTACGGCCCACTTTGAGGCGGTTAAAAACTATCTCGAAGCGCTTGGGATCTCGTACTATGTCAATCCACGCCTGGTACGCGGACTTGACTACTACACCCTGACGGCATTCGAGATCAAGATGGCGGAGATCGGCGCAGTCGAAACGCTTTGCGGCGGCGGCCGCTACAACGGGCTGGTGGCTGATCTGGGCGGAGACGACATGCCGGGAATCGGCTTTGCTCTCAGCATTGAGCGCTTGTTGCTGGCCTTGGAGAAGCAAGGGATTCAGCTTCCGACCCCCGGTGGAATTGACTGCTTCGTCGTCGTTCAGACACCGGAAGCCAAGAAAGTCGCCTTTGTTCTCGTCGATCAGCTTCGCCAGGCCGGAATTTCCGCCGAGCAGGATTACCTCGACCGGAAAATGAAGGCGCAATTGAAACAAGCCGATCGTCTGGAGGCACGTTTTACCGCCATCATCGGCGAATCGGAACTCGCGAATGGCACCGTCGTCGTCAAGGAAATGGCGACTGGCGAGCAGCGGGAAGTAAAACAGGAAGACCTCGTCAATCTATTGACAGAGAAAAAATAAAGAAACCTTAGTGGAGGGACTCATCATGGCATGGCAATATCGTTCCGTGCATTGCGGAGAAGTGACAAAAGAACACGTAGGGCAAGAAATCGTTTTGAACGGCTGGGTACAGACTCGCCGCGACCTCGGAGGGGTCATCTTTATTGACTTCCGCGATCGCACAGGGATCGTCCAAATCGTTTTTAACCCTGAGTACAACAAGCCGGCTTGGGAAATCGCTGACAAAGTAAGAAGCGAATATGTGCTGGTAGTCAAAGGTGAAGTGGTCAACCGCGCTCCCGAAGCCATCAACCCGAAATTGCAAACCGGAGAGGTCGAAGTTCATATTTCCGAGATTCAAATCTTGAATGACGCGAAAACACCGCCGTTCCCGATCGAAGACGACATCAACGTCGATGAGCAGGTTCGCCTGAAATACCGTTATCTCGACCTGCGCCGGCCGGAGATGCAGCGTTCCCTGGTCCTGCGCAGTAAAGCAGCGAAAGCCTTCCGCGATTACCTCGACGAGAATGGCTTCGTGGAAGTAGAAACACCGATGCTGCAGAAAAGCACACCCGAAGGAGCACGTGACTACCTGGTTCCTTCCCGCGTCCATCCAGGCGAGTTCTACGCATTGCCGCAATCTCCACAGCTGTTCAAACAGCTGCTGATGGTTTCTGGTCTGGAGCGTTACTATCAGATCGCCCGCTGCTTCCGTGACGAAGACCTGCGTGCAGACCGCCAGCCGGAGTTTACCCAGGTGGACATCGAGACCTCCTTCCTCCCGATGGAAGAGATTTTGCCGATGATGGAAAAAATGGTTGCACACGTCTTCAAACAAACGATCGGCGTCGATGTGCCAACACCGTTCCCGCGCCTCACTTATGCAGAAGCGATGGGACGTTACGGTTCCGACAAACCAGACATTCGTTTCGGCATGGAGCTGACAGATGTATCGGACGTCGTAGCCAACAGCGATTTCAAAGTGTTTGCAAGCGTTGTAGCGAGCGGCGGACAAGTAAAAGCGATCAACGCTAAAGGCTGCGGCCACTATTCCCGCAAGGAAGCAGACGATCTGGCGAAATTCGCTTCCCGTTATGGAGCGAAAGGCTTGGCCTGGATCGGTCTGAAAGACGGCGAGTTGAAAGGGCCAATCGTCAAGTTCTTCAAAGAAGAAGAGATGAACGAGATGAAAAAACGTCTGTCCGCCGAAGAAGGAGACCTGCTCCTGTTCGTGGCAGACAAACCAAAGGTGGTAGCGGATGCCCTCGGTGCCTTGCGCACCAAGCTGGCAGCCGAGCTGGGACTCATCGACCACAGCAAATTTGCTTTCCTGTGGGTCGTAGACTTCCCTCTGGTCGAATGGGACGAAGAAGCGAAACGCTATGTAGCGCTGCACCATCCATTCACCCGTCCAAAAGACGAGGACCTGCACCTGTTCGACACCGACCCGGGACAAATCCGTGCGCAAGCCTACGATATGGTCCTCAACGGCTACGAGCTGGGCGGAGGTTCCATGCGGATCTTCAAACGCGACGTACAGGAAAAAATGTTCAAAGCGCTTGGCTTTACACCCGAAGAAGCGCGTGAGCAATTCGGCTTCCTCCTGGATGCCTTTGAATACGGTACACCTCCGCACGGCGGAATTGCCCTTGGCTTGGACCGCTTGATCATGCTTTTGGCTGGACGCAACAACCTGCGCGAAGTAATCGCCTTCCCAAAAACAGCCAGCGCGAGCGATCTGATGGTAAACGCGCCAGATGTGGTAGCTCCAAATCAACTGAAAGAACTGCACATCGACACGATCGTCGAACAGGAAGAGAAGGTAAACGCATAGCGGCAAGCGACTTGCACAGATGCATGACACTTTGATACATTGGTTATAGTAGAAGATAAGCCCTACGATGTCCGTGACATCTGATCGTTTTGAGCCACAATGTTTGAATCGGGAGTCGAACGTCCCAACTGGAAAGGCATGCCTCCGCAAGAGTGGAAGTCTCTTTCAGTTGGGCAGACGCCCACCTGCGATGAGCAGGTTCAAAACGTAGGAAATCACGGCATAATGGGGCTGCTTTATTCCCTAGAATCCTACTTTTCCGATGGACAATTACTCTGCTTTGAAAGGTGAAAAATACGTATGCTTCATCAATTTTCCCGTTGTGAATTGGCCTTCGGTCCTGAAGGTTTGGAAAAAATGAAAAACAGCCGCGTCGCCGTCCTGGGGATTGGCGGGGTAGGCTCCTTTACCGTAGAAGCGTTGGCGCGAACCGGCGTAGGCAAACTGGTGCTGGTGGACAAGGATGTCGTCGATATTACGAATTGCAACCGCCAGATTCATGCGACTTTGCATACGATCGGACAGAAGAAAGCGGAGCTGATGAAAGAGCGCGTGGCGACCATCAATCCCGAGTGTGAGGTCATCACGCTGAATATGTTCTACAGCGAAGAGACCGCCGATCAATTCTTTGCCCATGAAGTGGATTATATTGTGGACGCGATGGACATCATGTCTGCCAAGCTCCACATCATTCAGGAGGCAAAGCGGCGCAATATCCCGATTATCTCCAGCATGGGTGCAGCGAATAAAATGGACCCGACCCGTTTTGAGGTCGCGGACATTTCGCAGACGAGCTATGATCCAATCGCCAAGGTCATTCGTCGCGAGCTGCGCAAAAAGGGCATCTATAAAGGGGTAAAGGTAGTGTACTCCCGCGAGATTCCCGTTGAGATCCGTACCGATGTACGGGAGCAGATCGTCACCAACCCGGATTCTCCGATCAGCAAGGTTCGGCAGCCTCCAGCAAGCAATGCGTTCGTCCCGTCTGTGGCAGGTTTGATCCTGGCCAGTGTGGTCGTACGTGATCTGCTTGATTGGCAGCCGGTGAAAGGGTAAGAAGATGGACGATCTCTTCTCTTTTGCCTACGAACAACAGGGAGGCAGCGGCAAACAAAAGCCGCTTGCCGCTCGCATGCGTCCCCAGACGATTCAGGATGTAATCGGCCAATCGCATATTATCGCTCCTGGAAAGCTGTTGCGCCGGGCGATTGAGGCAGACCAGGTATCGTCCTTGATCTTCTATGGTCCGCCAGGTACGGGAAAAACGACTTTGGCAAAGGTGATCGCTCGTTCGACGCGTTCGTATTTTTCAGAACTCAATGCAGTGACTGCCGGTGTAGGCGACATTCGCAAAGTTGTGGAAGAGGCGAAGGAAAGACTGGTAATGGGCGGTCAGCGAACGACCCTGTTTGTAGACGAGATTCATCGATTCAACAAATCCCAGCAGGATGCCTTGCTGCCTTTTGTAGAAGAAGGGACGATCATTTTGATCGGCGCCACGACAGAAAATCCGTTTTTCGAGGTCAATGCAGCCCTGCTGTCCAGGTCCCAGATCTTCTCTCTGCAACCGCTCAATCATGAAGAACTGAAACAGGTCATAGACCGTGCTTTGCGGGATGAGGAGAATGGCTTGGGAGAACTGGACGTGCAGCTCACACCGGAAGCGCAAGAGCATTTGATTCAATATGCCGAGGGAGATGCGCGGCGCTTGCTGAATGCATTGGAATTGGCGGTCACCACGACACCCCAGGGAGCAGACGGGAGCATCACCGTCACCTTGGATGTGGCGGTGGAATCCATCCAGCGCAGGGCTGTCAGGTATGATAAGAGCGGGGATAATCACTATGATACGATCTCCGCGTTTATTAAATCCATTCGCGGCTCTGACCCCGATGCCGCACTGTACTGGCTGGCGAGAATGATCGATGCCGGGGAAGATCCTCGCTTTATCGCTCGCAGACTGGTCATCTCCGCATCCGAGGATATTGGCAATGCCGATCCGCAAGCGATTACGGTAGCCATCTCCTGTTTTCAGGCCGTAGAACTGGTCGGGATGCCGGAGGGGCGAATTGCATTGGGACAGGCTACCACCTATCTGGCAACCGCGCCAAAAAGCAATGCAGCGTACAACGGGATCAACCAGGCATTGGCCCATATCCAAAAAGAAGGGCATAAGCCCGTCCCGATCCATCTGCGGGACTCAGCCTACAAAGGCGCGTCGAAGCTGGGGCATGGCAAAGGCTATTTGTATCCGCACAACTACCCGTTCGGATACGTTCAGCAGCAGTACCTGCCAGATGGCCTGGATGTTGTGTTCTACGAGCCAAAGGAATTTGGCTACGAGCGCCATATCAGAAAATTCCAGGAGGAAAGGCAGAAGCTGGCGAATCCGAAGAAGTCCTCTTGGGAATAAGGACAAAAGGGAAAAGAACTCCCTCGAAAAAGAGGGAGTAACACGCTTACGTACGGACGTTTCCCCCTGGCTTGTTGGGCAAGTCGCCGTTTTCATTGGGCTGCTTGCTTTGTTCGCTCGCACCATATCGCGCTTTGTGTGCAACCGTCCCTGCCGGGTTATCGTACAACGTTCCGGACGGATGGTTGCGGCCTTGTTCCGAACGTTTATTTGTGGTCATTCTGCACTCACCCCCTGTAGGTAGTGTATCCCGGACCGATGAACTCATGTAGGAAGCAGGAAAGAAGGGAAATGTAAATATAGAGGAGAGTTGTGACTGTGAAAATTTCAACGAAGGGACGTTACGGACTGACGATTATGATGGAACTGGCCAATCGCTGTGGAGAAGGGCCAACCTCATTGCGCAGCATCGCACAACGCCA
>DASQMM010000116.1:0-2192 GCA_035645495.1 Brevibacillus sp.
AATATGCTCATGGGAAGCGTGGGCGCCGTCGCCGACAGGACCCAAGCCATCGAGCACAGGAGTTCCGGTCGCAGCAGCAAAATTCCCGTCGCTTGTTCCGCCTACACCAATCTCCTTGAGTTCGATTCCTTCCAGCTTTGCTTGGCTTTGAGCCAGACGAAACAGTTCTTCTGTTCCCTTCGTTCGCTCCATCGGCGGCTTGGTGATCCCGCCCTCTACAGTCAGGCTGGCTCCGGGGAGGACAGGGCTGAGTTGCTGCATCAGTCGTTCGATGCGCTCTGACTCTTGAATCGTCTGAACGCGTACGTCAATCACTGCCTCGGCCACATCAGGCACGACATTGGAGGCACTTCCTCCCTTGATCGTTCCGACGGAGAGTGTCGTACCGAGAGCGTAATCCGTCCAGGACTGGATGTTCAGTACATGGTGGGCTAATTCCTCAATCGCGTTGATCCCTTTGGCGTGATCATTCCCTGCGTGTGCTGCCTGTCCGCGCACTTTCAAGATAAAGTCGCCGCCGCCCTTGCGACTGGTTTTCAAGGCTCCGTTGCCCGCCGCAGGTTCAATCACCAGCACGCACTTGCTTTTTCTTGCTTCCTCTTTGATCAAATGCTCGGATGCCAGACTGCCAGTCTCCTCATCGGTGTTCCAAAAAAAGACCAGCTTGTTTTGAAGCGGCAGTCCCTTCTCGATCATGGTACGGAGGGCGAAGTAACTGAAAACAATTCCTGCCTTCATATCATACGTACCGGGTCCATACGCGCGACCGTCTTCGATGCGCCATGGCTCATGCTGCAGGGTGCCGATCTCTTTGACCGTGTCAAAATGGCCCAATATGAGAATTTGCTCGTCACCGCTGCCGTATTCGATACGCAACGGATTGCCGTATTCGCGCTGCTGGATGACATCCACGCGGCAGCCCAAAGCCGCAAATCGTTCAGCAAGCACACTTCCCAACCGATCGACAGCTTCTTTATTGTGAGTGGGGGTCTCCATCTCGACATAGGTTCGCAATTCTTCGACGATCTCTGGCATCAATTCCTGGAAATAAGAAGTCCAGTTTTCCATATCCATTTCCTCCCTGGCACCGCTTTGAGTCTGGAATCTATTATGCCAGAAGTTGCCCGCGTACAGTGCAGTTTTTACAAAAAACGGACATACTATCGTGGGAAGCGGTTTCTTTACAAATTAGGCATTGATTATTCCAATCATTATGTTGTATAAATATAAATTGTTGATCAAAACTTTCTTAATACTAAACGGAGGTTTCATCATGAAAAACAAAAAGTCGGTTTTTTCGCTTGCCATTTCCTCATTGCTGGCAGTAGCGATGATGACAGGCTGCGGTACAGGGAATCAGTCCGGAGCAGGTCAAGCGCCACTGCAGCCGCAAGCAGGCCAGGATGCTGCGCAGCCAAGCGGAGATAAAAAGACGTTGGTCATGGCTACATCAGCAGACTATCAACCTTATGAGTACCATGATCTGTCCAGCGGCAAGGATGAGATCGTTGGCTTTGATATCGACATTGCCAAATATATTGGGCAAGAACTGGGCTTCGAAGTACAGGTAAATGATATGAACTTCGATGGACTGGTTCCAGCCCTGCAATCCAAACGCGCCGATTTCGTCATGGCAGGGATGACTCCTACACCGGAGCGCCTGCAAAATGCTGATTTCTCGGTCATCTACTACGAAGCGAGAAATACCATCGTATCGAAAAAAGACAGCAATCTGACAAAACCAGAGCAGCTGGCTGGCAAAAAAGTGGCCGTACAGCTTGGCTCCATCCAGGAAACAGCAGCAAAAGAATTGGCAGAAAAAGTAGAAGGCTTGCAAATCACTTCCCTGAACCGCATTGGCGAGATCGTGGAAGAAGTGAAAACGGGCCGCGTGGATGCTGCGATCATCGAGGACCAGGTAGCAGCAGGCTTCGTGAAAAACAATGAGGGCTTGCAATATACCGTCATCGAAAGCCCTGAAACAAACGGAACTGCGATTGCCTTCCCGAAAGGCTCTCCGCTGGTCGAAGATTTCAATAACGTGATCAAGAAAATGCAAGAAAACGGTGAGATGGACAAGCTCATCAACAAATGGTTCAGAGAATCTGAATAACAGCTGACAGGCTGTTGGTAAAGGTGGGGAAGGGCATGGATTGGAATTTTGATCAAATCGTGCCCTATATCCCTTTTAT
>DASQMM010000117.1:0-2356 GCA_035645495.1 Brevibacillus sp.
GCGGGGATGCTGCTACGTTGGCAATTCCCATCGCAGCCTGCACAATCCCTGCCCACAGTGCCACCTTCGTTCCCTCTGGCCCGAGCAATTGGGATATGTAGATCGGTAATACCGGAACAATGCTGAACAGTGCGAACTGGATCATAACCGTCACGAAAAACAGTGCTGGCAGTTTTTTCGAGGAAAAAATCATGTCAAAATCCTCGCGCAGACTCGACTGGTTGCGTTTTTCCGGTGGCGTAAACTTCTCATGAACGGTGAACGTAATGACCAAAGTAGCGAGAAACAAAATGCAGCCGGTAAAGACGAAAATCATCCGAAAGCCGATATAATCAGCCAAAAGTCCGCCAAATAGCGGACCCATAATCGTACCGGCTGTGATAAACGATTGGAGCAGCCCTTGTGCCCAGCCGATTCTCTCCTTCGGCACAGAGGAAGCAACCAACGCGGTACTGGCAGGAATGATGCCGCCCACCAACCCGTTGACCAGGCGCAAAGCCAATAATTGCCATAAACTTCCTGCAAAGCCCGTCAAGGCTACGGTAATCGACATAAAATAACCAGAGCGCAGGATCATGATCTTGCGCCCGTGTTTGTCAGCCAGGTTTCCCCAGATCGGAGAGACGAGACCCGCCGTTAAAAAGTTTGCTCCAAAAATGATACCTGCCCACATCGTGACCTCATGCGGGTCTTCAATTCCAAAATCCTGCTGGATATAAAGGGGCAAAAAAGGCATGACCATGCTCATTGCGACCATGACGAAAAACAGGCATCCACATAAAACGTATAAATTGCGCCGCCATGTTTCCACCCATATCTCCTCCGTTCCACTGCCTGACCTAGGAGTTCCCGATTGTCACGGCAGGCAGATATTTCTCCTCCCTAGCCTCCTACTGCGATTCAGGCGCAGCCCCCAGATCTTGTACATGCCACAAGGTGTGATACACCCCTTTTTGCGCAAGAAGTTCTTCATGCTTCCCTTGTTCGACGATCTTGCCTTCCTTCATCACGACGATTTTGTCCGCGTGAGTGATGGTCGACAGGCGATGCGCGACGATGATGGTGGTTCTTCCTTTGGTGAGACGAGCCAAAGACTCCTGGATCATATGCTCCGATTCCAGATCGAGAGCTGAAGTCGCTTCGTCCAGAATCAGAATGCCGGGATCACGCAAAAAGACACGCGCGATTGCGATGCGCTGTTTCTGTCCGCCAGACAGCTTTACGCCGCGCTCGCCCAGCTCCGTCTCGTACCCCTCCGGCAGCTCCATGATAAAATCATGTGCATTGGCGGCCACAGCGGCACGCTCTACCGCTTCCTGGTCGGCATCCGGATCGCCCATCATGATGTTCATTTTTGCCGATTCACTGAACAAAATATTATCCTGCAGCACCATTCCGATATGATGGCGCAAATTGCGCTGCTTCACATCGCGAATATCGATGCCGTCGATCGTAATTCTTCCCTCCGTCACATCCCAAAAGCGAGGCAACAGACTGATCAGCGAAGATTTTCCTCCCCCGGACATCCCGACCACTGCCACGGTCTCTCCCGGGTTGATCGTCAGGTTGATGCCATCCAGCACGAGAGGTCCTTCTTCCCGATAGCGAAACGAGACATTTTCAAACCGGATCTCTCCGCGGATGCGTCCTGTATCGGGATCGAGGGACATTTCCCGCGCATTCGGCTTATCGGTAATATCATACGCTTCGTCAAGGAACTCAAACATCCGGTCCATGGACGCGATCGATTGGGTCAAGACGGTAGACGAGTTGACCAACCGGCGCAACGGCGTATACAAACGGTCCAAATACACGTAGAAGGCGACCAATGTCCCTACACTCAGCCCGCAGACTACCACCTGGTAGCCCGCATAGGCGATGACCAGCAACGGCGCGATGTCCGTCACGGTATTGATCACGGAAAAGGTTTTGGCATTCCATCGGGTAAGCGCGAGTGCCTTTTGCAAAAAGTGATTGTTCTCCTTGGCAAAAATCTTGCTCTCGTGCTTTTCCAGTGCGAAGCTGCGAATCAGGGACATACCGCCGACTCGCTCATGCAGATGTCCTTGCAAATGGGCCAATGCTGCCGAACGGTCTTTGGTCAATTGCCGCAGACGTTTGTAAAAATATTTGACTGCAAAACTGTATAGCGGAAATACGATAATGGCCACAATCGTCAGCTCCACATCCATGTAAAACATGACGCCGAGCGTAAGAGCAATGGTAATCAGGTCGAGCCAGAGATTCATCAATCCGGTCTCGATAAAGTTTTTGGTCGACTCCACGTCATTGATGACCCGCGAAATCACTTCCCCTGTCTTATGGTTGTTGTAATAGCGCATGGAGAGGCGTTGCA
>DASQMM010000118.1:0-2263 GCA_035645495.1 Brevibacillus sp.
AGGAAACGTTCAAAAAGCAGGTTGTAGCGCAGTGGGTCGACATTGGTAATGTTCAAAACATAAGCGACGAGACTGCCTGCTGCCGAGCCGCGTCCAGGTCCCGTCGCAATCCCTTTCTCATGGGCGTAGCGCATAAAATCCCAGACGATCAGAAAATAGTGGGTAAAACCTGTCCGCGTGATAATCGACAGCTCATGCTCCAGGCGCTCTCTGACTTGCGGGCTGATCTCTCCATACCGCGCCATACAGCCCTTTTCACAGAGTTGACGCAAAAATTGTGTCGGATCCTGCTCTTGCGGCAACGGATATTCCGGCAAAATATGCTCTCCGAAGACAAGCTCCAGCGAGCAGCGCTCGGCGATCTCTACTGTGCGGGCTAACGCATCAGGCGCATAAGCAAAGGAGGCTGCCATCTCCTCCGCGCTTTTCAGGTAGTACTGATCCGTCTCGTAGCGCAGACGATTCTCTTCCCCGACGGTTTTGCCCTCTCCGATCGCAAGCAGAGTATCGTGGACGATGTGATCCTGCTGGCGGACGTAATGGACATTGTTGGTTACCACCAGGGGGATGCCGGTCTCCTCGCTTAGCTTGACGAGGCGGGTATTCAGTCTTCGCTCGATTTCCAGTCCGTGATCTTCAAGCTCCAGATAGAAATGATCGGGTCCAAAAAGTTGCGCGTACCATAGCGCCGCTTCTCTTGCACCGCTCGCATCTCCCTCAAGCAAGAGCCTTGACACCTCACCTTGCCTGCATGCACTGAGTGCAATCAACTCCTTGCTGTGGCGCGCCAGTAGTTCTTTGTTTACGCGAGGCAGGATGTAGTCTCCTTCTGTATGGGCAATCGTCGCCAGCTTCAGCAGGTTGCGGTATCCCTCTTCGTTTTCGGCGAGCAAAACGAGGTGGCTTGGCGCAGGAGCATTTCTCACCCGATCCTGAAGATTGCCGTCAATTAGGTAGATTTCCATACCGATGATCGGCTTGATACCCGCCTGCTTGCATGCTTTATAGAACGGGATCGCCCCGTACAGGTTGGCATGGTCGGTAATCGCCAAAGCTGTCATGCCCAATTCCGCTGCTCGGGCCACCAATTGATCGATTCGCGCTGCCCCATCAAGCAGGCTATATTCTGTATGCACGTGCAAATGGACAAAGGCGCTCATCGTCTACTCTTCCTCTCTTGCTATTTGTTCTTCTATTATACCGTTACTAGATCGTCGAGTCGCACAATCATATGCCCCTCATGATTCTTCCAACATCGACGTTAGCCATTTTTCAAACTTGCTTGCACTCATGATTTCGTGTGTGACAAATTCTCCATCGTAAAAAAGTCCAAAAGTGGTCCAGACGGTCGGGGCATGCTGCGCCTCGTCTCTCGTAGTCAAACGAACAGTCCGAAAGCTGACCCCTCGCCTGTCAGCTGCTTCTCGCAAGTCTTTCAGAACACCGACTGCGAACGGACATTGTGCCGTGTAATAAATCACAACGCCCTTTTCCTTGCTGATTCCTTGGTGTACCTGATGTGTAAACGAAGGCAGCACGGCACGGTCATTCCAGGGCAATGCCGCTAATTGAAAATAGGGCCGAGCTTCATCTACGATGCTGAATCCCATATGTTCAAAGAAACGTTTCTCACTCAAAAAGGGAAGTTTTTTTGTTCCTACAATATGTACAAGCCCATCCATTCCACGTGAAATGGCGTCTTCCTTGCATTTTTGCAGCAAATCTTTTGCGTAACCGGAGTCTTTATATCTGCCGGAGACCCATAGACAGTTTATATACATATAATTAGGGGCATGAATAGGAACCCAAGCCATCTCAGCCGGCAAATACTCGATGAAGACTTTTGCCCGTTCGTTCAAACGGTAAAATACTAATCCCTCATCCATCCGCTCCGACAGCCAACGCTTCTTTTCTTGTACCGCCTGCTCGTACTGTTTTGCACCCAAAGCGCAACAAAGATGTTCACGATCGATATTGTCTTTGGTCAATAGCAGGTATGCCAATTTCCCGCCCCCTTCGTTTTTCCTCTCATCATCATGTGTAATCTTATTTGATCAGATTTTTTGATACAAAACAAGAACAAATGTTCCTCGTCAGTTCATTGCCTTCCCGACCGTCATCTGATAGGATAGAACAAGATTGCTAGAGAGGATGACGCTTTCGCATGTGGAACGCCTTTTTCATGACCGGGGTTCTCGCTACGCTGGTATCCAGCGTGTGTTACAGCATGACTGCCCGCAGGCGCGGAATCCATCCGTTGGAA
>DASQMM010000119.1:0-13615 GCA_035645495.1 Brevibacillus sp.
ACAGAAAAAAGGAGAGATAATCATGTCCGATCAACAACAGTGGAAACCAGAAACCCTCGCGATCCATGGAGGACAGGAGGTAGACCCGGCCACAGGCTCCAGATCTGTCCCAATCTACCAGACCAGCTCGTACGTATTCCGCGATACGGAGCATGCGGCAAACCTGTTCGCGCTCAAGGAATTGGGGAACATCTACACCCGGATCATGAACCCGACGCAAGACGCTTTCGAGAAGCGCGTCGCCCTGTTGGAAGGCGGCGTTGGGGCACTGGCGACCTCATCCGGTCAGGCAGCGATCACCTTCTCTATTCTCAATATCGCCCAGGCCGGAGATGAAATCGTCGCCTCCAGCAGCCTGTACGGCGGGACGTACAATCTGTTCGCGCATACCCTGCCGCGTTTGGGGATCAAGGTACACTTCGTGGATCAATCCAACCCGGAGAACTTCCGATCCTTTATCAATGACAAAACCAAAGCCGTCTTCGTCGAGACGATCGGCAATCCGCGCATCAACGTGGCGGATCTCGAAGAGATCTCCGCAGTCGCGCATGAAAACGGCATTCCGCTGATCGTAGACAACACGTTCGCCTCGCCGATCCTCTGCCGTCCATTCGACCACGGAGCCGATATCGTCGTCCACTCCACGACCAAATTCATCGGCGGACACGGGACTGCGATTGGCGGCATCATCGTCGACTCCGGCAAATTC
This sequence comes from Brevibacillus sp., assembly GCA_035645495.1. Lineage (GTDB taxonomy): Bacteria > Bacillota > Bacilli > Brevibacillales > Brevibacillaceae > Brevibacillus. The sequence continues at coordinate 710 of DASQMM010000119.1, forward strand.
AACTGGGACAACGGCAAATTCCCGGGACTGACGACGCCAGATCCGAGCTATCATGGCGTGGTGTACACCGAAGCGCTCGGTCCATTGGCTTACATCCTCAAAGCACGCGTGCAACTGCAGCGTGATATCGGTGCGGCTGTCGCGCCATTCAACTCCTTTTTGTTCTTGCAGGGCCTGGAGACGCTGCATCTGCGCATGGAGCGCCACAGCCAAAACGCATTGGCTGTCGCCCGCTTCCTGGAAAACCATCCAGAAGTGGAGTGGGTCAACTACCCGGGGCTGGAAACCAACTCCGAGTACGAACTGGCGAAGAAATACCTGCCAAAAGGCGCTGGCGCCATCCTCACCTTCGGCATTCGCGGCGGCGTGAAGGAAGGGCAGAAGCTGATTGAATCCGTAAAGCTTTTCTCCCACCTCGCCAATGTGGGTGATTCCAAGTCGCTGATCATTCACCCTGCCAGCACGACTCACCAGCAATTGAATGAAGCAGAGCAAATCGCAGCCGGTGTCTCCCCGGGAATGGTTCGCTTGTCTGTCGGCACTGAAGCGATCGAGGATATTATCGGCGATTTGGAGCAAGCACTGCAAAAAGCCGTCGCGATCCGCGCTGTGTAATCGAATACCATTGTCGTAAAAAGGGTCTTTTCTGCAAGCAGAACACTTGCGGAAAAGACCCTGTCTTATTGCCCGGCTGAATGATTCTCTTCCCTCAACCGCTCCAGAATACGCCGCTTGCGGTACAGCATCATCCCCGCCTCTGCCACATCCTTTACAGTAGAACGATTTAGATAGGCCCCGAACAAGATTCCGGCTATCGGCACCATCTGGAACAATTTTTTCCAACCGAAGTTTTCCGTGTACGTCACCACTACCTCTCGCCAGCCCTGCAACTGCGCAATCACGTCTTTTTGCGCGTTGGGCTCGTCAAAGCGGGACAGCTCCGCCAAAATGGCTTTCTTCCCTACGATATCCGAAGAGGCAAACTGCAGGCATTTCACCACAAACAGCCGCTCCTTCTTCTCGTTCGGACGATACCCGTAGCAAAGCGCAATCTCTTGCAGGATTTTTAGCGAGGTCCCCAGCAGCAAGGGGATGTCCAGAGCCAGCGTAAAGATCCCGCCAATGCCAGTCGTCGCTCCTTGCACGGCTGCGAAGGTTGCTCTCGACTCTCGCAGCTCCATCGCCACCTCGTTCATCATCGCAAGCGGTGCTGCCGCGATCTCCTCGCCCCCGATGTCAGCAGGCTTCTCAGGCTTCAACCGCTGGCGAAACCTTTGATAGATAGGCTCCGCCTGTACCAGGTAGGTTCCGCCCGTTTCCAGAAAAGCAGTCATCTCGTCCACTGCTGTCCCTAGCTTTTCTCTCACGAAAGCGGGCGTAATGCGATCCAAAAGGACAAATGGAAGCCTCCCAAGCTTCTCCCAGAACCACAAATCGTTCTGATCGCGCTCCCAAGCCTCCACTTCCTTCAATGCCTGTAGCAACGTCTCTCTCGATTCCATCCGTTGCAGCTCCCTCCCTGGATTTCCCGCACTTTGTATCTGTTCTTACGATACCCCGTATCAAATGTTTCAACTTGTATTTGTGTAGACAGGAAATAGACGCGGATCAAAAGGAGGATTACGTTCGATAAATACAGAATGTTATATTCTATAAACTTAGAACAAACCAGTTCATCCTTATGAAAAGAGTGATTCGATGAAACGTTTGAACATGGGCAGAAGCCGAACGACGTATCAAGTAGAGCTGCGTCATTCTCCACTTTTTGAAGCAGCGCTGGGAATCGCAGCCGCAACCTATGACGATATCCATCCCACTTTGGAACAGCCGTCTGCCTACTGGCAGCAGATGTTGACCGATCTCCCCCCTGATGTCAGGTCGGAAGCTTCCTATGCCAAAGAGCACAACACTTGGAAAACCCTTTTGCAACTGCTGCACGCGCAACATTTTGCCGATCTGGAAGCGTTTCTGGCTTTTCTCCATCAGCTAAGCGCAGAGGAGCTTCGCTACCTGGCCTTGCCTTTTCTCGGGGACGAGCTTCAGTCGGCTCGACGCAGAGCAGCGACAGGCAGCAACGAGGATATCCTCGCCTTGATCCAAGCTTGTCAGGGACATCTCTTCTTCCCTGCCTACATCTCGCACATAACAGCCGCAGACCCGGAAGAACTGCGCAAGCATTTGAGCGTGCTGATGAATGGCTGGTATCTAGCACATGTAAAACCGCGCGAGTCGGAGATCAAGCGCATGCTGGAGCGCGACCGGGCACAAAAAGAGTCCTTGCTGGGAAAATGGTCGGCAGAAGAGCTTGTCGCCTATGCTACAGACGGCGATTATCCTCCGGAGCCTGCCGTGACTCGCGTATTGCTTATCCCTCAATCCATCTACCGTCCCTGGACCGTACAAGCCGACAAAGAAGCTACAAAGATTTTCTATTACCCGGTAGCCGAGCAACATCTGTTCGAGCAGGCTGACCCCTATCGTCCTCCGCAATCGCTCGTACAAATGATGAAGGCGCTTGGCGACGAGCATCGGCTTCGTCTGGTTAAAATCCTGGCCGAGCAGGAAAAGAGCCTGCAGGAATTGACGGAGCAGCTACAGCTCGGCAAATCAACGGTACACCATCATCTGTCCATGCTGCGCTCCGCACATCTGGTAGAAACGGCCGGGACCAAATACAGATTGCGAAAACCCACCTTGGACAGGCTTTCTCTGCTGTTGGAACAGTTTATAGATAGCCCCGGATCGGGGGAGGAACGCACTTGACGACTCCCCCGCTTTTGCGTCAACGCCCTTTTCTATCAATCCTGCTGGGACAACTCGTCTCAGAGCTAGGAGCCACGCTGGGGACTTTGGCTACAAGCTGGCTGATCTTTCAAGCGACTGGCTCTTATACGGCGGTCGGCGGACTCTGGCTGCTCTACTTTTTGCCTTCCTTGGTACTGCAGTTGATCGCAGGTCCTTACCTGGACCGCTGGGAGAAAAAACGCGTCCTGGTATTTTGCCAGTGGATGCGCGGCGGGGCCTTTTGCCTTTCTTTCGCCGTTCTGATACTGTCGCCTGAGGTACAATGGCCTTTTTATCTCACTTCACTGGTCAATGGACTGATCCAGCCTCTCTATGTGCCGGCCAGTCAGTCCCTGCTGCCTTCCATTGTGAAAAAAGAGGAACTGGTCAGCGCCAATGCCACCCTTGATGGTGTACTGCGTATGGCGATGATCGGCGGACCCGTACTAGGAGGCGCAATTGTCGTCGCTTTGGAGGGCACCTGGGTATTGGCATTGGTCGCAATGAGCTTTTTGATCAGCGGACTTCTTTTGCTGAACAGCCCCATTCAATCGGCCGAGAAAAAGGTAGAGAAGCAGCCGTGGGTCACGATGTTTCTCGCCGGCCTGCACGTCTTTCGAGAGCAGCCGCTGCTGCTGTGGCTGGGTGTTTTTTTGGCTGTCGTCCAATTTGCTGTGGGGATCACCCTGGTCCTGACCATCCCCTACGTGGTGGACGAGCTGTACGGCACTTCGCTGCATGTAGGATTGTTCCAGGCTAGCTTTCCGCTTGGGTATTTGCTCGGCACTCTGCTCGTTCCGGCCTTCTCTGCCCGATACGAGAAAAAGCATGTCCTCATGCTGGGTTCTATCGCCATCGGTGGAGCTACCTTTATCGCACTTGGCCTCGTCCAGCACGTCTGGGTCGCCATCGCGATCGAGGTTATCGCCGGAATTGCCGCCCCCTTTTTTCACGTCCACAGCACCAGTCTCTATCAACGCTCGGTCCCGCCTGATCTGATGGGTCGCGTCTTTTCCGTCAGGCTTTTGATCATGCGCCTGACCATGCCTCTAGGGGTCTGGCTGGGCGGTCAGCTAGGAGAGTCCCTCGGAATTCGTCCACTGTATATCGGCATGGGCCTGTTGATTGTCGCCATCACCTTGCTTGGCTTGTTCTTACCTTATTTTCGCGCTATGCAACAGTCTTATCACATTGATAAAAAATTCTAAAATTTGGCAAATCAATCATCTTGTACGGTATAATGAAGGTCGGGTGATCCCCTAGATTCTGAAATAAAAGGAGCGTTTTTATGCCCCAATCTTCCATACGTACTCTGCTGGATACCGTTAACCGCGTTATTGTCGGAAAAGACAAACAGATTCGACTGCTGGTCACTGCTCTTCTCGCCCGCGGTCATGTCTTGCTTGAGGATCTTCCCGGCATGGGGAAAACGGTGCTTGCGAAAACATTGGCTCAGTCCATCGGCGGTACGTACAACCGCGTACAATTCACTGCCGACCTGCTGCCATCCGATATTGTCGGTCTGCATGTGTTCAACCAGCGCAGCAACGATTTTGAATTGCGCAAAGGACCCGTGTTCGCCGACATTCTGCTGGCCGACGAGATCAATCGCGCGACCCCGCGCACCCAATCCGGCCTGTTGGAATGCATGGAGGAACGCCAGGTGTCCATCGAAGGCGTAACGCTGCCGCTCTCTCCTGCCATGCTGGTCATCGCGACACAAAACCCGATCGAATCAGAAGGCACCTATCCATTGCCTGAGGCACAGCTGGACCGTTTTTTATTTAAAATCTCCCTGGGATACGGCAATCGCGAGGATTCCCGCGAGATCTTGCGCCGCTTCCGCAGTCAATCCCCACTCGAGGCGATACAGCCTGTCATCTCGGTCGACGAGATCGTCGCCTTGCAGCAGGAGGTAACGAAGGTGCACGTCAGTTCTACGGTGGAAGAGTACGTGATCGACCTGACCGAAGCGACGCGCGACAATCGCTCCATCGAGATAGGCATCAGTCCCCGCGCTATGCTCGCGCTGGTCCGTTGCGCGCAGGCGTCTGCTTTCCTGGATGGACGCAGCTTTGTCCTGCCGGATGATGTGAAGCATGTCTTCCCCAGCCTGGCTACGCACCGCATCCGTCTCTCGATGGAGGCAGAGCTTCATGTCACGGAGGAGGAAGTCATCGCGGAAATTATGAAAACAGTCCCGACCCCGGTCGAAGAAAGTGTGTAGGCGATGAATGCAAAACAGCCCATCCAATTATTCGGCTTTCTCTTGCTGTTCGGCGCACTTTTCTCCGGGAGCTGGTTCCTGTGGCTTTTCGGCGGGCTGTTCTTTTTCCTCCCGGCCGCACAGGATTGGTGGCAAGCACGGCTTGGACGCTGGCTGCGAGTGGAGTGGTCTGCTGACCAAAGCCGGGTCATGCCGGGAACGCCGGTAAACGTCACGATCCGGCTGCACAATCGTTCGTGGCTTCCGCTACCTGCTACCTGGCTGCGCATCACCTTGCCCGATCACGTCACCGTAGACGGGGCGGATGAGAGCAGTGTTCACAACCAACGGATGATCGTCCAACTGCGCCTGGATGTGCCGGCCCGAAGAAGTGCGGCACGCGCGCTCGTACTGACTCCTCACAAGCGCGGCACCATTTGGCTGACAGATGTGCAGACGCAGACGATGCCGTTGTTTGCCGGAGAAACAAGTCCGGTGCTGTTGCCGCTTTCTTTTTCCCTGCTGGTCTACCCGTCGCCATTGTCGCTGCCCCCCATCGCTTTTGACGAGACAGAGCCGGACGGCAATAGCCTTTCCCGGCAAAGACGACTGGAAGATCCAACATTTTTACGCGGGGTCAGGCCCTATTCTCCCGGTGACCGGATGAAACAGATCCACTGGAAGGCCACTGCCAAGACAAACGCGCTGCAAACGCGCTTATTCGAGCATACCGCCCGTTCCAACTGGCGTCTCGTAGGTCATATTCTGCCATCGTACGAACCGAAGCTGCAAAAGCATAATGATGCCGAAAATGAGCGTACTATCTCTTATTTGGCGGCGCTCTCCATCTACTGTCGCAAGCGCTCGATCGGCTACGAGCTGTTTCTCACTGTCAAGCAGCGCGGTCGGGAGATGTACCATGTGTCTGCGGGAAGCGGGAAATCGCATCATCTCCAGATCATGACCCACCTCGCCCAGCTCCACCACTTTTTCACGACGCCATTGGCCTCCCTGCTGCGCCGCCTGGAGGAAAGCTCCTCGAAGGAAGCCATTCTGCTCATCACACCGCGTCTGGACGAACAGACCACCGCTTCCATCGAACGGCTGCTGAGGCGGGGTCACAAGGTTGCCGTGCTGGATGTGTCGGAGGAGGAGCCCGTCCTGCGTCGGTATGAGGCAGCCGCCGATCGCCGGAGAAAGGCGGTGGCACGATGAGCTTCTCGTTTTTGGGACGACTGGGACTCGGCTTCTGGCTGGAGGCATTGCTGGCAGCAAGCGCCTTGATGCTGTTTGGCTATCTCGCGGCAGGAGAGACTGAAATGCTGGTCTTCGCGATTGCGGTATCCGTCCCCTTTATGGTCGGAGTCTGGCTCTACCGGGCAGGTGGGCAAAACACCCTCCTGCATCTCTTGCTCTATCCGTTGCTTGCGGGTGCGGCTTTGCTTGGCTTCTTCTGGTTTGACTCCTGGCTGATCGCGTTGCTGCTGGCAGGCGGGCTTTATTGGCGCATCCATGAGCTGTCCCAAGACATCTTCCATTTTGACAATCTGCTTAGACGTTTTATTTTCGTCAATGCCATCTGTCTGACGCATCTGGCTTTGGCTGCCCTGTTTCTTCCCGCTGATCCGAAGGCTCCTTTTGATCCGCAAGCCTTTTACGGGATGCTCGCGGTGATCCTCGCCAGTTATCTGGTGCTGAATGCCTGCCTGTACATGTCGCATGTGCAAATCCCGCATGGTCGCCCGCCCTTCCGCATCCGGCTGACCCTATCGGCCCAATGGTTTTTGTCGCGTGTTCTGCTGGTGAGCGGGTATCTCTTGGGAGGCTATTCCCTGCTTTGGCTCCTCCATGTTCTTTGGACTTGGCTAAAAGATCCTTTCTGGGAACTGTTGTACAATTTGTTCGACCCGCTCATGCAGATGTTGTCGAGTTGGACGGCTGGGCTGTTTGCCAACAGGCAGATGGAGGAAATCAAAAACAATCAGGAGATGGGCAAGGATCAGCCGTACGAAGAACTGGAAGGTGCCGGAGAACCGCTCTTTACGGCATTGGAGCCTTACTTGATCGCAGGGCTTGTCCTGCTGGCGGCCGTCTTGCTGGCGCGGTTTATCTGGAAGCGCCGACATACACCGAAGGCTGGCGAGGAAGTACCATCCGTGCCCGTCTTGCAAACAACGATCTCCGAGCTGGAGCCATCCGAGTCAGAGCCGGGGCAACCACTGCTCGATCTGAATACCTTTTTCAAAAACCGAAAAGGTCCATCAGAGGAACCGGTTCGCTACGCGTATTACCAGTTCTTGCAGCATATGACGGCACAAGGCATCCCGATCCATCGCTACGAGACTACACAGGAGTTCTTGCAGCGACTACGCACTTCGCTGCCTGATCCGATCCAGGTCCGGCTTGCAGAGCGGATTACACGCTTTTATGAACAGTACCGCTACCAGGAGCACTCCTTGTCTGAACCGGATTTGGAGGCAATGCTGGAAGCAGTGCGCAAGCTGCTGGAGACCTCACCACCCCGTTCGTAATGGGGTGGTGGATTTTTCAGACAAAAGGCGATCTTTTTTATTTGGGGGAAAGAAAATGTCAGATGACACCAATCGGCAAATTCTCGAAGAACTGAGAAAAATGAATGAAAAACTGGATCGGCTGCAGGAATCCAAGGGATTGTCCACACCGACGAAGCTGGTCTCTATCATCCTGGGTTTCATAATTTTTGCTGGCGTGTTTTCGGCTCTCCTCTCCTATTTTCGATAAAGCATAACCAAGGAGTTGAAGGCTGACATGGAATCACGCCATGCCATCGGTGAAGCTCTTGATCAACTGTTTCGCTTAGACGAATGGGAAGCTGACCCAGCATTTCGCCGCTTCATTCCCATGGTTTATGATCCACTAGGTTTTGATTGGGCTCACTTTTTTGAAGCTGATTTCGTGCAGCGCTTCAATGGCTTTATGCTGGCTGGACGCGAAGAAATGCACACTGTAACCCCTACGGCAAGCAACGCTTCGCTCAGATGATGGAGTACGTCCCGGAAACGACCATGTCCTTGATCGGAGTCTCTCATTCGGCATCGGAATACCTGGTAATGAAAAACCAGATGAAACGCTGGTTTGAACAGAGTACTTCCCTGCAAGTGGTCTTGCTGCCGCAGGAAAAGTGGTGGCTGTAAACTTTTCAACTTGGCCTCCCTCATGTAGAATAGCCCTAACGAGTAAGGGGGGGGACAAGCAGTGAATGACCAGGACTGGTCCTTGCTAGAGGCGATCTACGACGAAAAGAATCTGACCAGAGCGGCCGAAAAACTATATATTTCCCAACCTGCACTGACGTACCGCATTCAGCAGATCGAGCAGGAATTTGGCGTAAAGGTCATTTATAGAAGCAACAAAAAGATCAGCTTTACCCCCGAGGGAGAATACCTCGTCAAATACGCCAAAAGGATGCTGTTGGAACGCCGGAAAACAAAGGATACTGTCCTCAGCATGAGTAAGCATGTGCAGGGCTCTCTGCGGATCGGCTGTTCAAGCAACTTCGCCTTGTATAAATTGCCATCCTTAATCAAGCAGTTTCTTGTTTTGTATCCAAAGGTAGAAATTAATGTGAATACCGGATGGAGTTCAGAAGTGATGAAATTGCTGCAGAACGAGGATGTTCATGTCGGAATCGTAACGGGCGATTACAAGTGGCTCGAAAAAAAATCGGTGATCACGGAAGAGCCGCTCTGTATCATTTCCAAGCAGCCAATCGCTTTGGACGACCTGCCAAAGCTTCCGCGGATCAATTATGTTCCCGCAAAGAGCCGATTTAACCCTACCAATCCATTGATCACCAAAACCATTGATAATTGGTGGCTGGAGCGATTCGACGGTCCCCCTCTGATCATCATGAACGTGGACAAGGTAGAGACCTGCAAAGAAATGGTTTTCAACGGTTTGGGCTATTCGATCATCCCCCGCGGGGCATTGGTTGACCGTGACCGGGATGCATTCCATTCCATCGACCTGCACTATACAAATGGCGAAACACTCTTGCGTAGAACCTGGTTGCTGTATCGGGAGTCTTCACTGGGACTGTCCGCTGTCGATCGTTTTGTCCATTACGTGCAGACCCAATACGAGAAAAAGATCGAGTAGCCTTCCCTTGGCATGCTCGATCTTTTCTTTATCTCGACTACTCGCTATTCATAGAGGTGACAGGCGACATAACGCCCGTCTACCTCTGTCCACTTCGGTCTTTGTGTCTTGCAGATTTCCATGCAGGCCTGGCAGCGGGGGTGAAACGTACAGCCCTGTGGCGGATTGGCCGGGCTGGGGACATCTCCCTGCAGCACAATACGCTCTCTTTTGGCCAACGGGTCGGGAACAGGAACCGCAGATAGGAGCGCCTGCGTGTAGGGGTGCAAAGGCGTATCGTACAAATCATGTTTGTCCGCCAGCTCCACCATTCTTCCCAGATACATCACACCGATTCTATCACTGATATGCTTCACCACGCTCAAGTCATGGGCGATAAACAAGTAGGTCAAACCAAACTGTCCCTGCAAATCCTGCAAAAGATTGATCACTTGCGACTGGATCGAGACATCGAGTGCGGAAACAGGTTCATCCGCCACAATCAATTGCGGCTCCAAGGCCAATGCCCGGGCTATCCCGATCCGCTGTCGCTGTCCGCCGCTGAATTCATGCGGATGTCGCTTCGCATGGTAGCTGCTCAATCCGACGACTTCCAGCAGTTCATCCACACGCTTGTCTTTTTCCTTGCCGGCGTAAAGCCGATGAATCTCTATCGGTTCGGCAATGATCTCGCCCACCGTCAAACGAGGGTCCAGCGAAGCATACGGATCCTGAAAGACCATTTGCATGTTCTTGCGCAATTTGCGCAATTCTCTTGGTTTCATCCCGACCAGATTTTTTCCCTCGTAGATGACTTCTCCCTCGGTTGGTTGCAGCAGTTGCAGAATGGTCCGCCCTGTGGTGGATTTGCCGCAGCCACTCTCGCCTACCAACCCCAGTGTTTCCCCTTTATAAATAGTAAAATCCAATCCATCTACGGCCTTTACATGGTTGACTGTCCGCTTGAGCAGCCCCTTCGTGATCGGATAATACTTTTTCAAGTTTCTGATTTCGACCAACGGCGTTTGTCTCATACTCATGCCTGTTCCCCCTTCGCCTCGTAGAGCCAGCATCTGCAGGAGTGATTGTCCTCGATTTCATTCAGTTCTGGAATCTCTTGCCTGCAGATGTCCGTCGCATATTCACAGCGGGGAGCAAACGTACACCCTCTTCGCAGCGTACCCGGTATCGGAACGCTTCCTTTGATCGAATACAAACGCTCATCCGTTCCGTTCAAGCGCGGAATGGATTTCATCAGCCCCTGTGTATACGGATGCTTGGGATTGGTGAACAAGGTGACGACATCAGCCTCTTCGACTACTTTCCCCGCATACATCACGATCACCCGGTCGCACATCTCCGCCACGACTCCCAGATCATGGGTAATCATCATGATCGCCGTATTGTGCTTCTCCTTCAGTTCCCGCATCAGGTCCAGAATCTGGGCTTGAATGGTCACATCCAAGGCTGTTGTCGGCTCATCAGCGATCAGCAGCTTGGGATTGCATGACATAGCCATCGCAATCATGACCCGCTGCCGCATTCCCCCCGACAACTGGTGGGGATATTCATCCACAATCTGTTCAGCCCGAGGAATGCCGACCAGCTTCAGCATATCAATGGCCCTCGCTCTGGCTTGTTGTTTGCTGTATTGCATGTGAATCTCGATCGCTTCACTGATCTGCTGCCCAATGGTAAAAACGGGGTTGAGCGAAGTCATCGGCTCCTGGAAAATCATCGCCATTTCGTTTCCGCGCACTTTCCTCATCTCTTCATCAGACAAGGCGAGAAGATCACGCTCCTGAAACGAGATTGAGCCCGCCACTACTTTACCCGGCGTCAATCGCATCGTGGTCAATGATGTAACGCTTTTTCCGCAGCCTGATTCCCCCACGATGCCAACCGTCTCTCCCTCATATACCACGATGTCTACCCCGTCGACTGCCGGGACAACCCCTTCTTCTGTTTGAAAATAAGTCTTCAATCCTTTGATTTCCAATAATTTTGGTTTCAACGCTCTCCCCCCTAGACGGATACACAGATGCTCCTGCGATTTTACAGCTTCATTTTGGGGTCGAGCGCATCACGTAATCCGTCCCCCAGCATATTGAAGCCAAGAACCAGAAACATAATAGCCAACCCTGGCATGGTACTGACATGCGGGGCAACCCTCAAGTATTCTCTCCCTGTACTGAGCATAGCTCCCCATTCGGGCGTAGGAGGCTGCGCTCCCATTCCGAGAAAGCTCAATCCTGCCGCTGTAATGATCGCCGTAGCGATCCGCATGGAAGACAGGACGATAATCGGTGCGATGCTGTTCGGAATCACATGCTTGATGATGATGTGCAAGTTGCTTCCGCCCATCGCCTTTACTGCTTCGATATACTCTTTGTCCTTGATGGAAATGACGGAGCTGCGGGATAATCGGGCAAACGTCGGTACGGAAAAAATCCCGATCGCGATCATGACGTTGAACATTCCCGGCCCCAGCACACTTACAATAGCAAGCGCCAGCAAGAAGCTAGGAAAAGCCATAAAAATATCCATAATACGCATGATCAGCGTATCGGCAAGCCCTCCGAAATAACCGGAGATGGTACCCAATGCCACACCCAAAATGACGGCGATCAGAACCCCGACAATTCCTGTCATCAAGGAGATTTGTGTTCCGTGGATAATGCGTGACAAAATATCCCGACCAAATTCATCTGTACCGAAGGGGTGGCTCAGGCTCGGTCCCTCCAGCATGATTTGCATGTTTTGCTCGACTGGATTATAAGGGGCCACCCATGGGGCCAACAATGCGACTGTCACACAGAATACCACCATCCAGAAGCCGACCATCGCCCGCTTGTTTTTCTTGAAGCGGCTGACCATCATCTTCCATTGTGACCGACTGGCATAGGCATGCTCCGTCGTGCTCTCGTCCTGTTGAAGTGCCAAATCTATCTGACTCATGGTGTGCTCCTTTCTACTCGTATTTCACTCGCGGATCAACCAATCCGTAGCACAAGTCCACAAGCAGATTGACGATCACGAAGATGGCAGCGACAAACAATATGCTTCCTTGAATGGAAGGGTAATCACGGAACTGAATGGACTGGATAATAAAGCGGCCGAGCCCGTTAATGGAAAAAACTGTCTCCGTCAGTACTGCTCCACCCAAGAGCGTCCCAAACTCCAGCCCGATAATCGTAACGATGGGAATCAGGGCATTTTTCAAGGTGTGCTTGTACACAACCAGCTTTTCCTTCACCCCTTTGGCTCTCGCCGTACGTACAAAATCCTGGTTGATCACTTCCAGCATGCTGGAGCGCGTCAAGCGGGCAAGGATGGCGGAAGAGGACAATCCCAATGCCAAAGCCGGCAGAATAAAGTGACTGAAACCGTCATTGCCACCGGATGGAAGCAGGTTCAAGTAATAGGAAAAGAGAAGAATGAGCATCAGACCCAGCCAGAAAACCGGCAAAGAGATTCCGAACAAGGACACCATCATGGTTACATTGTCGATCAGGCTGTTGGGACGTGTCGCAGAAAAAATACCGGCAAAAAGGCCAATCACGACCATCACCGCAATCGCCATGATAGTCAGAGTAATCGTCGAGGGAAAACGGAGCATGATCTCATCCAGAACCGGGCGCTCTGAACGCAAAGACACGCCGAGGTCTCCCTTCAGCAGATTGGAGACGTACTTTCCGTATTGCACGTACAAGGGTTGGTCAAGTCCCAGATGTTCCCGGACTTCCGCTACCTCCTCTGCAGACGCTTCAGGCCCTGCAATCATACGGGCAGGGTCGCCA
>DASQMM010000120.1:0-1969 GCA_035645495.1 Brevibacillus sp.
GAGGACAGAGAAAAACACGAGACGATCCTCCTTCCAGCGATTCTTTGAGCTGGGGGTGGGAATGACGCATATTATACGCTATGCTTGTACGCAGACAAGCATGACTAGGAGGACATACATGGCACGAATTCACTTGCATCAGCATCGGAAAAAAAGACTGGAAGCAGGCCATCCCTGGATATACCAGTCGGAGGTAGCGCAAATCGAAGGGGAAGTGATTCCTGGCGAGATCGTCGAGGTCGTCAACCACAAAGGGCATTTTCTTGCGAAGGGTTATATCAATCCAGCGTCACAGATTTTGGTCCGCATCCTCAGCTACGATCCAGATGAAAAGATCGACTACGCTTTCTTTTTACGCAAAATACGCGAGGCGTCCGAGTTCCGGACCCGATTTGTCGATAATCCCCGGGCTTGCAGGGTGCTATACGGCGAGGCCGATTTCTTGCCGGGCTTGATCGTAGACCGGTATGAAGATGTGCTGGTCGCCCAAGTGCTGTCGCTCGGCATGGAGATGCGGCTGGATTGGATTCGCGACGCTTTGGTAGAGGTCTACCAGCCTCAGGGGATCTATCTGCGCAACGATGTGCCTGTGCGCGAACGAGAGGGATTGGAGCAGGGCAAGGGTGTCCTGTATGGGGAGTGCCCACGCGAAGTGACGATCGAGGAAAACGGCTTGAAGTACATCGTCGATATCATGGAAGGTCAGAAGACAGGCTTTTTTTACGATCAGCGGGAGAATCGCGCTGCCATCCAGCCCTTGATGAAAGGCTGGGGTAAAAATCACGGCATTACATTGCAGCAGGTCGAATCAGAACAAAAGCTGGTACCCGTAGACAAACGCGGCAAGGTGATCAAAAACCCGTTCTGGGACGGCGCCGAGGTTCTGGAATGCTTCACGCATACGGGATCATTTACGCTGAATGCCTGCAAACACGGCGCGAAAAAAGTAACAGCACTGGATATTTCCGAGCATGCAATCGAGACGGCGAAGCGAAATATTACACTGAACGGATACTTGCATCGGGTTGATTTTGTGGTCGCGAATGCTTTTGATTATCTGCGCCAGCAAGTGGAAGCAGAACGCTCCTGGGACGTCGTTATCCTCGATCCGCCTGCCTTTGCCAAATCGCGCTCAGCAGTGAAAGGAGCAGTCCGCGGCTACAAGGACATCAACCTCAACGGCATGAAGCTCGTCAGACCCGGTGGTTATCTGGTGACCGCATCCTGCTCGTACCACATGTCGCCTGAACTGTTCCTGGAGACGATCCAGGAGGCGGCGATGGATGCGAAAAAAATCCTGCGCTTGATCGAATGGCGCGGGGCCGGGAAGGATCACCCGCAAATCAGCGGAGCTGACGAAGGACACTACCTGAAATTCGCTATTTTTGAAGTGCGAAACCGCCGTTAGGACCAACACCAGACATACCTGATCCGTCCGTCGTACCTTGTCTTTGCAAAAGGGTTTGTTGTATCCTGAAGGATGGATTCTGCCGAGATAGAGCAGTTGACCTTCTTTTGCATAGGATAGAAGGTACGATACGGGTTAGGCTCTCTGTCAGCCAGAGAGGAAAGGAGCATGACAATCATGAGTAGGGAGAAAATTCGTCTCGGTATCATTTATGGAGGGAAATCCTCGGAGCATGAGGTTTCATTGCGTACAGCCCTGTCCATCATGAAAGCGGTGGATGCAAATAAATACGAGATCACGCCGATCTATGTCTCGCTGGACGGCACGTGGACGATGGGGGACGCTGTAACCGGCCAACTACCTGACAAGATTGCATCCTTGCGTTTGCAGGACGCTGCAGGAAACGCTGAAAATAGGGATGCCCAGCTCGTCAGTACGACCCGGAAGGCATCCCCTTTTGCCATTGGAGAGCAAGTAGATGTCATTTTTCCAGTTGTGCACGGTCCCAACGGGGAGGACGGAACCATACAAGGCTTGCTGGAGCTGGCCAACCTCCCCTAC
>DASQMM010000121.1:0-2448 GCA_035645495.1 Brevibacillus sp.
GTTGTGCTTCCAAATCATTCTCGTCAGACACATCGTAGCTGGTCAGCGCCTCCAGGTGAGTCGCCAGGTTAAATCCGCCGATGTCCCCCAGAATTTCCCGCTTGTTCAATTTGGATTTTTCCAATTTTTTCAGCATGGAGACAATGTCATTGGCATACATGCTGGGGAATGCCACCTGATAAAAATTGCGGTTTTTCGCATCGTTCGTTTTAATAATCAAGATATCGATTCCATCCGGCTTCTTTGCCTTTTTCCCAAATCCAAACATATATTTTCCACCTCAATTGATCGATCTGCATAACTCTCTCCATGATAGACATATTCAGGTTGCGAGACAACCCCCATCCTGTTTCCTTTTTTCATTTTGAATCTGGCAGGCAAATCTTAACACGTCTATTCCCTCCCTCACCCACAAACGCTAAGCAAAAATGCCAAAGAGGTGCGAAACAATGAAGCGAATGAATGGTTGGGTCTGTCTGCTGGTCGCAGCTTTTCTGGTAACGGGCTGCAACGGGACCAAAGATGAGGGGAAAAAGGACGAGAAGGCGGCGAAAACGCAAAGTAAAAAAGCCGGAGAATCGAAACAAAAGAAGACTGTCCGGTATTCGGCTGTACAAAAACTGGGCGGCAATAAAATGGATATTGTGCTGTTTCTGAACCGCGCCGAGAATGTTGTGTCGGACGTATATTTTGCTGCCCTGGAGCACAAGGGAAAAACAGCAACCGAGGACGGCATGTTCTACAGGGAACTGCCTAAACGCTTTGACAGCCGGGAAAAAATCGTCTCCCATTTTTCTCGTTACTGGAGCAGACCGTTGGCAGAGAGTTTGTACGACAATCTGTCCACCAAGCAAATCAACAAGAAATTGTATATCTCAATCCCGAATGTTGACTATCCGATGATGATCTCCGTGCGTAATACAACGGTTCAAAAACAGGATGATCACCTTCGCGTCATTGTGGAAAATGTGACAGACCCTGCCTATTCCAACGACCGTACGCTCCGTTATCTTTTGGGACGCGACAAAGAGAGCAAACGATTCGAGATTGAGTCCCGTACTGGGACCTATGGAAAAGAACATTTTCAATGATTCCCTTGACATTTCGGTAAAGAAAAGTGAATAATAGTTAATTAATAACGCGCATACGGTCGCTATGACGGGGAAAAGTAGAACTGCCCTTCAGGTCCAGAGAGCGAAATCCACTGGCTGAGAGATTTCGTCCTTCGAATCAGTTTGAACCCACCCTTGAGCTTCCAGGGATGACCTGGACAGGTTTCTTTCACCTGTTATCCAAGAAAGAGAGCCGGACGTTCCCAGCCTGAAGCATCGCTTCTCGCTACAAACGTCAAGTAAGGTGGTACCGCGGAGGTCATCAAGCCCTTTCGTCCTTATTCAAGTGACGAGAGGGCTTTTCTATTTTCAACGTAAATCAGGAGGAAGCACGATGAAGAAAGGAAAAATGCGGTTGGTTGTAAAGGTGGGCAGCAGTTCATTGGCTGCTGAAAACGGTGGGGTCGATCCAGAGAAAATGTCCCTGCTCGTCTCGGCCATCCATCATCTGCGCGAGGCTGGTCATCAGGTCGTACTCGTCTCATCAGGAGCAGTAGCCAGCGGTTATCAAAAACTGGGGTACCAGCAACGACCGCGAACCCTCGCCGCCAAACAGGCAGCAGCAGCCATCGGACAAAGTCTCCTGATGCAAACGTACACACAATTATTCGCTGCCCATCAGTGCAGTGTAGCGCAAATTCTTTTGACTCGCGGCGACTTTTCCGATCGCGAACGCTACCAGCACGCGTTCCAAACCTTGT
The DNA here is from genome assembly GCA_035645495.1 of Brevibacillus sp. Classification (GTDB taxonomy): domain Bacteria; phylum Bacillota; class Bacilli; order Brevibacillales; family Brevibacillaceae; genus Brevibacillus. The sequence continues at coordinate 1,814 of DASQMM010000121.1, forward strand.
CCTTGCTGCTCGACAGACAGATCCTGCCCATCATCAATGAAAACGACACTGTATCCGTGGCAGAGCTGACGTTTGGCGATAATGACATGCTCGGTGCCTTGGTAGCCGGTCTGGTCCATGCCGACTTGTACATGATCCTGACAGACACCAACGGTCTGTACGACAAGGACCCTCGTTCCAACGCCGACGCCTCGCGAATCCCTTGGCTCGCGGAAGTGACCGAAGAAGTGGAACAGCTCGCTGGCGGCGCTTCCCGACTGGGAACAGGCGGCATGCGCTCCAAGCTGATCGCAGCCAAGACAGCCCAAGGTTTGGGGATTCCCAGTTTTATCGGAAAATTGGAGCAACCGCAGGACCTGCTGGCTGTCGTCTCCGGAGACGGCAACGGAACCTATGTCAATTACCGGCCAGAAGAACCTGCTCCGAGCGGTCTGCCTACTCGCAAGCAATGGATCAAGCTGCACTCCCCTACCCGTGGCTCGATCACCATTGACGAAGGCGCTGCAGAAGCGATTCTGGAGCAACGACGCAGCTTGCTGCTAGCTGGTGTGCGCGACGTAAACGGGACATTCTCACCCGGGGAAGTCATCGAGGTGTACTGTGGCGGCGAACTGATCGGCCGCGGAGTCAGCCGT
>DASQMM010000122.1:0-7051 GCA_035645495.1 Brevibacillus sp.
GCACCGGAAACGCCGGAGCAAGTACCGTCCAAGGTTACATGGGAAGCGAAAAAATGGATCTTGCAGCCGCAAAAAACAGCAACAGAAACCGCCGGCAAGAAAGATGCGAAGGTGGAAACTGGCAAGAAAGCCGCGCCAGTGGAGACCAGCAAGAAAGCCGCACCAGTGGAGACCAGCAAAAAAACGGCATCCATGGAGATCACCAAGAAAGCTGCATCCAAAGAGACCAGCAAGAAAGCCAATCCCGTGGAGTCTGGCAAGAAAAAAAGCGAACAAAAAAGTGCTCCTGTAAAACGAGAATCTGCTTCGACAGCGGACAAAAAAGAAAAGGTCAAACCAAAGAAAGAGACAAAAGTCAAAGCAACCGAGGCACCCACAGCGAAGCCAACCGCGTCTCCAGAGCGCGACACCAAGACGACTGCCGCAGCCTCTTCAGCTACCTCCACCGGGAAACGCGAACGGACTTTGTCACGCAGCTCGCAAAGGTCTCAAAGCTTGGCACCTGTAGCCAACGTGATTGATCTGCTTCCGTATTTGGCCAGCTCGACACAGAAATCAAGGCTGAAGAAAAAGAGCGCAAGTGCCAAGACCAGAAGCGGTGTTTCATCCGTAAAGAGGAAAAAGACTGCCGCATCCAGTAGGACGAAACGGGCAGCAACTGCTGCAAAAAAGACACTTCGCACTGTAAGGAGTAGAACCAATCAACCGCAAAAAGCTGCAAGAAAGCAGGCGGTGTCAGGTAGATCTGCGTCCAGACCAAAACAAGCAACAAAGTCTGCCAACAAGGCGCGAAAGCCCTCTGCTGCACGGCGTCACTCCTTCAGCAAAGCAGCAGGTCCTCGGCACCGCGTGACGCGGAATCCAGCCCGAAGACCAAATGCGAAGCGCGGCGTGAAAACATCGGGTGGTCTGCGATGAACCGCATGAGGAAAGGGGTATCAGCATGAAGGTAGCCATGATCTGTACGGAAAAATTGCCCGTACCTCCAGTCCGCGGCGGTGCCATTCAAACCTATATCACAGGAATTGTCGATCAGCTAGGCAAATACCACGATGTAACCGTGATCGGAACGACCGATCCCACTCTTCCTGCAGATGAACGGGTTCGCAATGTGCGCTATATACGGGTGAACGGTCAGGGCGTGTTTGAAATTTACGCAGAGGAAATCAGGCAATTACTGCAAACACAAACCTTTGACATGATTCACGTCTTCAATCGTCCTCGCCTGATCCCTCTTATACGGGAGATCTGTCCCCGAGCGAGATTGGTATTGAGCATGCACAATGATATGTTCGACGCTTCGAAAATTGCGCGGGAGGAAGCCGTGACGGCCATCCAGGAAGTTGAGCGGATCATTACCGTCAGCGACTACGTAGGCAGCGTCATAGCTTCTCTGTTTCCCGAAGCCGCGAGCAAGTTAAGGACGATCTATTCGGGCGTCGATCTGCAGACTTTTGTCCCCTGGGAGCAGTCGCAGAAAGCGCGTCAGGTGCGCCAGGCATTAAGAAGCCAGCATCAGTTAGACGGAAAACAAGTCATCTTGTTCGTCGGCAGGTTGACACCAAAAAAAGGTGCGGATATTCTGGTTCGCGCTATGAATGACTTGAGCAAACGGCATTCCAACATCGCCCTCGTGCTTGTCGGAGGGTCCTGGTACGGTGTGGATAAAGTGAGTGACTACGTAGCATACGTCCGTTCTCTCGCTGACCGCTCTCCTATTCCGGTTGTGACGACCGGCTTTGTACCAGCCGAACAGATTCATCACTGGTTTTGGGCTGGAGACATCTTTGTCTGTCCATCGCAATGGGAGGAGCCATTGGCCCGTGTTCACTATGAGGCGATGGCAGCAGGCCTTCCCTTCGTGACCACCAAAAGAGGAGGTAATGCGGAGGTCATTATCGGAGGCAACGGTCTTTTGGTAGAGCAGCCAGAAGATCCCCTGGCTTTTTCCGAGAAGCTTCATCAACTCCTGTCCAACCGGGATCTACAGAGAAAAATGGGAGCTGCCGGTCGTAAATTGGCGCTCGAACGATTTACTTGGGACCGGGTAGCGAATGAAGTCCGTGCTGTCTGGGATGGACTTCGTTGAATACCTTATAGAATCCAAAAGCCCACTTTCCCTATAACTTATTTTAGGAAGTGGGCAAACGGTTTCTATAATGTCGCAAGGAGAGAGCAACTAGGAGAACGGAGTATCGGGAATGACAGCCACGATTCGATTCAAGGGAATCAAGACAGTCATTCCTTGCTTTTCCTGTGTGGACAATGTGCGCAGTGCGATGATGCCTTCCTCTACGCGTAGCAAATGTCCGACCCGATACTGTCTGCCTTGCGAGCCAAGGTCAGCAGACAACAACAGCTCGACCGTCTGATTTTGTTTTTGGCATTTGCTGAGTTCTTTGCGAAGTGCTTTGATGCATTCCAGATCCGGGTTCTCTTCCGCCTCCACTTCGACTTTGACGATCGGAGCGGGGATAACGAGTGGTTTCGGAGCTTCTACGTGAACGGCAGGAGCCTCTACCTGGACCGAAGCTGTCGAAGGCGTGACGGTCAAATGTGGAGCAGGGGTTGTTACATGGACCTTTGGAGCACGGACATGGATGCGAAGGGGACGGGTTTTGCCGCCCTTTGAGAATGAAGGGGCGCGGATGATACGGGACGAACGCCTCGAGGAACGGGCGTTTTTTTTGATGCCGGCCTTGGCCGTTTTCATTCGTAACACCTCCTTCTATGCATGCTATATCCTATTCAACAAGGCAGGAGCAGTCATGGACATATACCCGGTACGGGCAAAATTTGGAGTAGACGCTTTTCTTATTTTTCTGACAGGACAAGCCGTATACCGATGGCAGCATACAGCAGGGCTTTTCCGTAATTGACGTATATGCCGAGGCGGGGTTTGCCCAGCAACTTGTTGCCGAACAGGCCTGCGCATACAGCGACAAGGGAGAACAGTGCTACCGCTTGCAGCATAAAGACAACACCCAGGACCATCATCTGGAAGGGTTCGTCGCCTGTACCAGGTGTGATGAATTGAGGCAAAAAGGCCAAGAAGAACAATGAGACCTTGGGGTTCAACACATTCATAAGAATCCCTGTTCGATACAGCTTGAAGGTGCTTTGCTTGCTCACAGTTGCTGTAGTAAGCGGGCTATTGCCTTCGCGGATAGCTTGAAAGGCCAGGTATAGCAGGTAGGCCGCTCCCGCGTATTTCATCAGTTGAAAAGCAAAGGCAGAGCTGTAGAGGACGGCTGTAATCCCCAAGGCTGCCGCAAGGGTATGAACGATGACTCCGCTAGCCAAACCGAGGGCGGTCCAGATCCCTGCTTTGCGGCCATTGGACATGCTTTGCGCAATGACGAACAGGATGTCAGGACCTGGGGCCAGCGTGAGCAGAATCGAGACAGTTAAGAAAGATAAGACGTGAGAGAGGTCCATCATGCCACCTCCGTTTTTGGAATATTTTCGGATGAACTAACAGTACGGCAAATTGCAAATAACGTCTAGAGAAGAATGGGACGATTTTCCTCATTCTGACAAATTTCGTGGAGAGTGGAAGGAATTTATAAAAAAGAAAGGAAAATCGTGTATAATGGTCGGGTAATCTCAAATAGAGACATGGAGGTTTCGCAATGAATCAAACACCGCTAGCACCTATGGGAGTAGGGAAGCTGCTGGACCGAAGTTTTTCTGTGTACCGTCAACACTTTGGTGCCTTTTTTCTATTGGCACTCTTGTTGTTCGGTCCTTTGCTACTGCTGCAAAATCTGATGCTGATGGACCTTACCAGCATGCCGTTTCTGTACCAAGAGACATCAGAGGAAGCATTTTGGGAAGCCCTCGCGGAGCGCTTTACCAGCTCGGATGCTTTTTTAACAGAGAGCATTGCCTTGGTCCTCGTTTATTTATTTCTCATTCTGCCCATCATGACACTTGTTTCCTATCCACAGCTAATGGGATCAAGTTTGCTGATGACCAGGGCAGTGGTCGAGGGTCGTCCGATCGGGATCATGCAGGCCCTGCGCCAATCCTTTAGCCGTTTTTGGCCCCTGGTAGGAAGTACAATTCTCTACATATTGATCATGATCGGGATCTTTTTTGCCTTTACGCTTTTTTGCGTTTTATTCTTTTTCCTGTGTGCAGTCGCCATAGGCGTTTCGTTTGAAAGTGTCTTTTCAGGAACGGATGAAGTAGCCTCCATACTGGCTGTCCTGCTGATTCTGGTTGCCTATCTGGTTTTTCTTGTGGGAGTCATGCTCGTTCCGGGCTTCTTCATCCTTCGCTGGGGCTTTTACTTGCCATATGTGCTATTGGAAGAAGAGGGAGTGGGACTTGGTAAAAGCTGGAACCTGACGAAGGGGAATTTCTGGCGTTTATTTGCCTTGTATTTTGTTCTGATGGTGATTTATTCTACACTGTCCGGCGGTATGCAAATCATGCTGGCAGGAGCTTTAGGGACATCTCTGGTAAGCAGTCTGCTGCAGATCCTGGTAGCTTGCCTGCTGATGCCTTGGATGATGATCGTATACGCGCTTGCGTACTTGGATCTTCGCGTCAGAAAAGAGGGAACGGATCTGCAGGTATTGCTGAATCAGCAGCCGATAGCGGAGCCGGCAACAGTTCCTGCTCAAATGTCGGGAGAGCCGCATGAGTAATGTTCCCATGTGGTCAGAGGACAAGGAACGGCTCGTCGACATCCTCTCCACAGATGAATTTACCCAATCGTCAAAAGCAGGAGAGGGATGGATCGAAAAGGTGTTGGATCATCTGCTGGAGCTGATTGCCCGGGTGTTCGAACGGGTGGATCTGCCTACGGAAGCTGCCGGGACCGTCTCTACGACGGTTGTCGTGGTGGCGATACTCGCCTTGCTTGCGGTCATTTATTGGGCCTCTCGCAAGCTGATGCTCCACTCCAAAAAAGAGCGGGCATTATTTACCCAAGGTGAAAAAATTCGCAAACATACGGACTATCTCTTGGAGGCAAGACAACTTGCGCAACGGGAAGAGTGGCGGGAAGCCGTACGCCATCTCTTTCTCGCCTTGCTGGTATATTTGCAAGAGAAGTCATGGATTCGGATCGAACAGTGGAAAACCAACTGGGAGTATATGGAGGAGATCCGCTACAACCAACCGGCCATGCAGGAGGTCTTTCGCAGGCATGCGCGTATCTTCGAACAAATCTGGTACGGGCAGAAGACGATCGATGAACAGGTGTTTTGGAAGCATGTAAATGAATTGGAACAGATCTGGCGTGAGGAGGGACATCATGGGTAGTCTACGTACCTATCGCGTGGCCCTTGTTGTTGCGCTGTTGCTCTTGTTTCTGATCGGAGTCTTTGTGGTCAAGCCGGGAACTCCGACCTATCCGCCGTACGTCTCGGCGTCCGCTCAAGCCGATGGGAGCAAAGCCATTGTCCTGTTGATGCAGGAAAAGGGCATGCGTGTCAGGGAATGGCGGCAGCCGATGAAGTTTCTACCCCCGCAAGAGGGACAGGTGCTGATCTCGCTTCAACCCAATGGAATGGGAGAGGGTGAACGGGAGAAGTTGCTGGATTGGGTCGCCGCAGGGAATGATCTGATTTTGTTCGACGACGATCCGCAGGATTGGGAGGAAGCCTCCTTTTACCTACACTCTCTAGAAAAAGGGAATGTGCAGCGCAAGATTCAGGGGACTCATCTCGCCAGTGATGCGGTCGGTGTCGCGAGTACGAGGGCGAGACTGGAAGAGGACCCGGATATGGAAACGCTCATTTATGATGAAGCAGGCATTCTCGCAGGGCGTACACAGGTCGGGGATGGCTCTGTTACCCTTTTTCTGGTTCCGGAGTGGATGAGCAACGGACAGATTGCAAAGCATTCACATTTCGAGGCAATCTGGCCATTTTTGCAAGAGAATTGGTCTGTCGTCTGGATGGACGAATATCATCACGGCTATCGGGAACAGCCCAGCATCTTCGCTCTTTATCCAGGATGGCTGATAGCAGGCTTTGCTCAGCTTGGACTGCTCCTTCTGATCGGAATCTGGTGGCGTGGGAAAAGATTCGGACCGATTTATACGCTGCGGGAGTGGACCGTTCGCCGCGGCGACGAGACATTGCTTGCGGTGGCGAGCTGGTACGAACGAAGACGATTGGCACTGGATGCCCTGCGTCATCGGGAGGCGTATCTGCGGCAGATGCTCTATGAGCGATGGGGGGTCCAGCAAAGTGCAGAGCTTCATGAGATCGTCAGCATGGCGAGGAGCAAATGGAGCATCAAGGATAGCGAACAGATGGCAAGTGCTCTGCATCGGCTGGAGCAGGCCAAGTCCGGAATGAAGTATACACCGAAGCAATTGCTGGCAGACAGTCTTTTGCTGGATGAGATCATCAAACGCCTGGAGAAGGAGTGACAAGATACGTGGAACGATTGATAAAAGAGATGGAGAAGGAACTGGTAGGGCAACAGCAGAATATTCGCCTGCTGGTCGCAGCCCTTTTGGCAGGTGGGCATGTCCTGCTGGAGGGGGTTCCCGGGATTGGGAAAACCAAGATGGTGCGCACCTTGTCTGGATTGATCGGCGGGGAGAGCAGACGTGTACAATTTACTCCGGACATGATGCCGAGCGATATCATCGGACATGTCGTGTTCAATATGCAGCAAAACCAATTCGAGACGGTACGGGGACCTGTTTTCTCCAACCTGCTACTGGCAGATGAGATTAACCGCACCCCTCCCAAAACGCAAGCAGCTCTGTTGGAGGCAATGGAAGAAAAGCAGGTGACGATCCATGGTGTCACCTATCCGCTGCCTGATCCATTTTTTGTCGTAGCGACCCAAAACCCGATTGAGTACGAAGGTACATATGTGCTCCCGGAAGCCCAGCTTGACCGTTTTTTGTTTAAACTGCATGTCAAGTATCCTTCCCATGAGGAGGAAAGACAGATCCTGGCGCAGCACATCCCATACGGAGGGGCTTCCGCCCAAAAAACGGAGCAGCTTGTCGGGCTGGATGAAATCGTGGCAGCAAGACAAAAGCTTGGCGAAGTGGTCGTGGAGGAGTCCATCCTGG
>DASQMM010000123.1:0-3259 GCA_035645495.1 Brevibacillus sp.
CTTTAATGTATAGATAGCTGTCCTGGTCGACAACAATTTTGATTCCATCCTGTGTGAAGGTCTCGTCGCCTTCCTTCATTTCCTTGTCCCAGCCGATTCCGTAGGTGAAGCCGCTGCAACCGCCTGGGCGAACGCCGACACGCAAAAATACGTTGGGATCATTTTCTGCGGCCAACATTTCCTTTACCTTCAAGCTGGCTTGCTCGGTCAATGTAATCATTTTGTTCCCTCCTTTGCCAGGCCCGTGAAGCACCTGCTTCCTTTATATAGTATACAAAAGAAGCGTCCCCTCCCACAAGGTTCCCCTACACTTGCGCAGCCCATTCTTTCACCAAATAAAAAAGAGAGGTACCCCTCTCTATGCAAAGTGCGCTTTATTTTCCAACAAATAAAAGCGATACGATTTTTTACTACTATTATCTACTACCTTAGACAGACTATGATCGATCTGGTTCAGTTCGTTATGCAGTTGATCAATTTGGATACTGTATTCCAGGACTTTTGGATGATCCAACCCAAACTCTAACCCCATGTTAACCATTCGCTGTCGAAGGAGTTCGATTTTTTCGAGTAAAATGTCCCGCATTTTGAAGCTCCTCCTATACATAGATCAGGCTTTCATACCTACATTTTACAAGAATTGCCTTGGTTTAGCAAACAAAATTTACCACCATTCTCGTTACTTCGGACATAAAATGCCGATATTTGTTAGTTTTTTACAGTCGACACTTGCAAGACATCTGATATTGTTCGGTCATGACAAGAAGTTTATAATATAGATGCCCTTGTGTCCGATAGACCGTATGATCTTTTACGACTTTAGAAAGGAAGTGATTGGAATGGCACTAGACACTATTGCCATCCAAGACAAATCGCTCGCTGGTATTGCTGAAAAAGTACTACACGGCGAACGTCTGACACTGGAGGATGGCGTAACGCTATTTAACTCCAACGACCTACTTACCATTGGCCAGCTCGCCAATTACGTCAACCAGCAAAAAAATGGTGACAATGTTTATTTTTTACAAAATCTTTACATCAATCCGACCAATGTTTGTGAAGCACATTGCAAATTTTGCGGATTCCGTCGAGATCAAGGTGAAGATGGCGCCTACACGATGAGCATGGAAGAGTTGCTCCATTATGTAGAGACGCGTTATCATCCCGGCATCCGCGAATTCCACATCGTCGGCGGTCACAACCAGCACATGCCGTTCGACTATTATCTGGATACCCTGCGTACGCTAAGAAAAGCGTATCCTGATGTGACCCTCAAATCGTATACCGGTGCGGAGATCGAGTTCTTCTCCCGCATCTCTGGACTCTCCATTCGCGAGGTGCTGCAGGAATTGATGAAGGCAGGTCTGCAAAGCTTGACAGGCGGCGGTGCCGAAATCCTGATCGAACGCTACCGGATGAAGATGAGCCCGGAAAAGGCAAGCACGGACATGTACCTGCAAGTACACCGGACTGCCCACGAGTTGGGACTGAAGACACATACGACCATGCTTTACGGCTCCATTGAGACCCTGGAAGAGCGTGTGATCCACATGCTTCGCCTGCGCGAGCTGCAGGACGATACCAACGGCTTCATGGTCTTTATTCCACTTGCCGTACAGCCGATCAAGGCGACTGCTGGCATCAAGCGCCGCAACTCCGCGATCGACGACCTGAAAACGATGGCGATCAGCCGTCTGATGCTGGACAACTTCCAGCATATCAAAGCTTACTTCATTAATATCGGTACGCAACTGACGCAGCTTTCTCTGACCATGGGGATCTCTGATGCACACGGCACCCTGATTGAGGAACGCATCAGCCACTCGGCCGGAGCCCTGACACAGCAAGCCCTTACTGTAGATGAACTGGTCTGGCTGATCAAAGGCGCAGGCAAACGCGCCCTCGAACGCGATACCTTCTACAACGTAATCAAAGAACACTAGCAACATACAAAAAAGCTGATCCATGTCTTGGAAGAGATACATGGAATCAGCTTTTTCTTTTTCTGCCATAGTAAGAGGAAATACGGCGAGCCCTTACGTTTACAGCGGGAGATCCTTGAAGGGGTCGTCCTCTTCCTTCAATACCTGCTTGATCTTATCCAGCAGCGCCTCTGCCGTTGGCGCTTGAACCAATTTTCCATTGACGAGAGCGAACGGCTCCAGATAACATTCGCCGCAATACCCCAAACACCCGTATTCGAGCACGTCCACATCCAACTCCGGATCTTGCTCCAGGGCATCCATGACGGCCTGGGTGTAGGAAGCGACGTTGCTCGCGCAAAATTCTACCAATGCTTTCATACCTTGTCACCTGCCAATTGCCTTGACTTCATATGCCCTTTATTGTACCGCGTCTTTTGCAAAAATACAGTGGGGATTGTGGGAAAAAGATTCTGCTTGCAATTTTAGCGAAAGAGAACTAAAAATAGAATGGGTGCTGTAAAAAACGGACATAAGAAAGGAATAGACCTTCTATGAAACGACTTGTAATCCTTGGCGGAGGATACGGGGGTCTTCGTATTATCGAGCGTGTCCTGTCTTCGGACTTACCGGACGATGTGATGATCACTCTGGTAGACCGAATGCCGTTTCACGGTTTGAAGACAGAGTACTACGCTCTGGCTGCTGGGACACAGCCAGAATCCCATCTGCGTGTCGCCTTTCCCAACGATCCACGCCTGTCAGTAAAATACGGCGAGGTATCGGCAGTTCATCTGGGTGAGCAATCAGTCAGTTTCGTCAATGGAGACAGCCTTGCGTACGATTGGCTGGTGATCGGCCTGGGTTGTGAGGACCGTTACCACGATATTCCTGGCGCTGATCAATACACTTGCTCGATCCAATCCATGCGTTCCACTCGCAACACATACACAGCCATCAACGATCTGAACCCTTATGCTACGGTCAGCGTCGTTGGAGGCGGACTGAGCGGCGTAGAGCTTGCCGCCGAGCTGCGCGAGAGCCGTCCTGACCTGAACATACGGATCATAGACCGCGGACAAAGCATATTGAGCCCGTTCCCGAAAAAATTGCAAGAGTATGCGTCTCAATGGTTCATTGAGCATGAGGTGCAGCTTGTCTCGATGGCTTGCGTAACGAAAATCGAGCCGGGAGTTGTGTACAATCACAACGAACCAGTCGAAAGCGACGTCATCGTCTGGACGGCAGGCATCCAGGCCAGCTCCATTGTTCGCAATCTGCCGATCGAAACCGATAACATCGGCCGTGCCAAATTGAACCAATACCATCAGATTCCA
>DASQMM010000124.1:0-2221 GCA_035645495.1 Brevibacillus sp.
AAATGATCGCGACGATGGTCTACAAGCTGACCAAGGATGCGACTCCGGAGCAATTGAAGGCTGCAGGCCTTGGGGCACATTACGCGAATCATGACAAGGCGCTGTTCTACGAAAATGCATCAGGAGTACCGTGGACGGCGAGCTACATCCAAGCCAAGGGCGATCCGATCGCAGACCTTTATGAAGACATTGCCGCAGAAGAAAAAGCGCGTGCAACGTACCAATGGCTAATTGACATGACGGACGATGTCGATCTGCAGGATAGTCTGCGATTTTTGCGCGAGCGGGAAATCGTCCACTCGTTGCGCTTCCGGGAAGCAGTCGAAATTTTGAAGGAAGATCAGCAGCGCAAAAAGGTTTTTTAAGGCAGGATTTGGGCACAATGGGGATAACGGATTTTGGAAAGGAGTATCCCCATGAAAGCCAAACGTTTTCTTTTTCGTCTGTTGTTATTGATCGCTTTCGCTGCTTGCGTCGAAACGCTGCTCTATGTAACCAAGGATTCCTCTGAGACGACATCATCCGCAGAAGCGGTTGAAGAGATAGGAGCTCATCAGCAGCCTCCCACACTCGATGTGAAGTATACTCTGAAGGAAGATGATCTGCATTTGCAGCTGGCAGTCAATCATTTTTCTTTCTCACTGGAGAATATGGGCAAGGAAAACCGCGCAGGAGAAGGACATGTCCATCTTTATCTCGACGGAAAGAAAGTAGCGAAGGTATTTGAACCGACATATGTGCTGAAAGACATCGCGGCAGGCAAGCACGAGGTCATGGTGGAATTGGCTCATAATAATCACGAATCATATGGGGTTTCACAGCGGTTTCATATTGAGGTCAAACCGTAGCGGGGAATGTTTTTGAGGACTCCACTGAAGAAAAGCCGACATCCGAAGGGCCAGATGGCGCTGCGAGTGTCGGCTTTTTTGGTAAGCGTATCGGAATGTTAACGCACTTGGACGTTTACATGAGCTTGTTGATCAGGAACGGCAACTACCAGTGTTGGGTAGGAAATGACTTGTGTTTTCATCGTACCGGCAGCAGGAGCTTGCAAGCGAACGATCAGCTTGTACTGATGCGGAGCCGTTTTCTTGACCGGATCAGCGACCAGGCGATAGCCTCCAGTCGGTTTTTGGCCTGCACCGATCACGACATACGTTTTTCCGTTTGCCCGAACCAACGTATAACCGCCGCTTTTCCGAACTTTTTTCAAGGCTTGTTTGACAGCAGGCGGATAAGGAGCGACTGCACTCTCATGAATGCCATCCTGCGCAAGCTCTTTATTCATCGTTGCACTTGGGGTAGGATGAGTAGAAGGCAACGCTGGTGTTCCTACGGATGAGCCAAGAGTGGCGGCAAGCAACAAACCGGGCAGCATGGACAACATGAAAATCCCTCCATTTGTTGTGTAATCTATCTAAGACCGATTGAGAAAAAGTCGAGGTGGCAGAAGTGCGTTTACAGGATTCACTAGAATATTTGTCCGAGACGACGCAGCAGGCAATTGTACAAGAGCATGCCCGCCGTTTTGGCATGGATACGCAGGAGCCTTTATTCGACCGCTTGGCGGACCCGGCTTTTGCGCAGCATGTATGGGAGCATTCCAGTGAATGGGAGCGCAACGTCATCAGACAGTTTGTCCAATTTGCTCCGAGAGGCTTTTTTACAAGACGAGATTGGGAAAAGGCGTCAATCAAAGAGCAACGTCTCATGTCTGTCGGGCTCACAAGGCTGCGTAGATTGGGCCTTGTCATTACCGTGAGAAAAATGTGGAGTGAGATCGGTTATATGATGCCGCAAGAAATCCGGGAGCATTTGACACGATGTCTGCTTCCGGAACCAGATACGGCTTATGTGATGCTGTCGAAAACGCTCCCTTATTATATACCAGCAGGCAGAGGGATTCATCTGGATCTTATTGGATTGCTGCTGTTCATCCGTGATCATGAGATCCCCCTCACGCAAAAAGGAACGGTCCATCGCCGTTACCAGCAGAAAATGGCTGACCTTCTGACGATCAAGGATGTGCATCTTCAAGGCTTGCAAGTGCCTGCTTGGGAAATGGAGCCGCCAGCAGGACGGGATTTGCTCATCGTACTGGATTTGGCCTGGAAGCTGGGGCTTGTCTTCGAATGCGACCGTCGCCTTGTGATTAACGACGAACGGGTGAAACGCTGGTTGAGCCAATCTCCATCAAGCCGCTTCAGAGACATGTATCGCA
>DASQMM010000125.1:0-1946 GCA_035645495.1 Brevibacillus sp.
CCGTAATGAATGCGTCTGCTTGAATGCGCGCCAGTTCCTCGCGCAGTTTGTCCAATCGCTTGCTCATGCTCATGCTTATTCTTCCCCTTTCTCTTCTTAACCAACTCGACTGTTTTTGATTTTACGCACCAGCGCTTGCAGAGCCCAATCATAGCCATCGGAGCCGAGACCCACGATCTGACCGGACACGATCGGGGCAATGACAGAATGATGGCGAAATTCTTCGCGTGCATGGACGTTAGACATATGTATTTCAATTGTCGGCAGCGCAACGCTTGCCAGTGCATCCCGAATCGCGTAGCTGTAGTGTGTAAACGCTCCGGGATTGATGATGAGGCCGTCATGAACGCCCTTCGCCTGGTGAATCGAATCGATCAGAACGCCTTCATGGTTGGACTGCACATGCTCCAGTCTGCCGCCCAGCTCCTCTTCCATCGTTTTTTTCAATCGGCCAACGATGTCCTCGAGCGTCTCACTGCCGTATATCTCCGGCTCCCGCTTTCCCAACATATTCAGGTTGGGGCCATTCAATAACAGAACGGATACCACGCTAGAATCCTCCCCTTTATTTTCGCTGATCAATCAAAATGTTTTTATTAATGAAACATTCTATCATAAGCATTACAAACTTCAACAAAGGAATGACTTCTCCTGTTTTCTCTTTGCAAAGATTTTGACAAAGGAACAATCGAGATGGACTTCCTTCGTCCATCTGAGATCATTACTGATCGGAGCTCTCCAGTGTCAACGTCATGCCAATAAAAAGCCCGTAGGACAGAAACCATGCGGCTTCCGTACTAAAAGTGGACAGCTCCCAATTTTCGAAGCGAAAGAAAAATCCGATGGCAGCACCCACAACTGCTCCCAGCACCAATCCGCTCCACCAGTTCCGGGTCCTGGAGAATACCAGCCTATAGATGAAAGAAGCGACCAGTGTACCGGTAAACAGCATCAGAATGCCAAGGGCTGTTCCTGCAAACGTCTTTTCTCCTGCTATTCCCAAGAAAGGACGACCATAAGAAGCCAGACCGTAGGGAGTAAAGTTAAGAAAATGGATCACAAGACGGATGATCCCCCAGAAAACGGTCCCCCAAAAGGTTACCTCCAGGAATTTTTGCAATGAGATGCGATTTCTGGCACGCTCTCGTCCCTGCTCATGCACGTTCTCCTTCTGTCTGATGCCCATTTTTACACGTTCCACCTGTCATCACCTCTGGGTTAGTATGCGCGGTTCCCTCTTTTTTCACTACGGATTACCATCTCCTGACACGGCCATCAACTGCTTGTGGATTCAAGGCCTTTTTTCCGGTAGAATGAAAAGGAAGGATGGTGATAGGAGTTGGCGCAGCAACAAGTACCTAACTATGGTGGCCAGGCTGTAATCGAAGGCGTCATGTTCGGTGGGAAAACAGTAACCGTAACAGCCGTACGTACAAAAAATGAAGAAATCGAGTATTTTGAAGCACCCCGCACCGAATATACATGGATTAAGCCTTTAAAGAAGATACCCTTCCTTCGCGGATTGGTTGGCTTGATTGAAGCGAGTGCAAACGGAGCGAGACATCTCAATTTCGCTTCCGAACGCTATAGCATCGACTCCGGGGAAGAAGTTACCGAGTCCCCTTCCAAGTTGACGATGATCCTGGGTGTTGCGGTAGTAGGCGTGTTAACCTTCCTTTTCGGAAAATTCGTCTTCACGCTAGTACCCGTGTTCCTCGCGGATTTCCTGCTGGGAAAATGGGTCCCGGACGGCGTCCCGCAAACCCTCGCAGAAGGAGGATTCAAGATTCTCCTGCTGCTCGGCTATATTACCGCTATCGCCCAGGCTCCCATTATCAAACGCCTATTCCAGTACCATGGAGCGGAACACAAGGTGATTAACGCGTTCGAGTCTGGGGTAGAATTAACGGTAGAGAATGTGCAGAAATTTTCCACCTTGCACTATC
>DASQMM010000126.1:0-3141 GCA_035645495.1 Brevibacillus sp.
AAAGCTGCCGACCGCCGGTGAAACGATTCCTGCCGATGTAAGCACCAGGCCTTTTTGTCCCATCAACTGGCCCTGCTCCAGCTCTGTCCGTCCCGTCTCTCCCAGCATGGCGGAACAAGCAGGAGAGACAAACGCCATCAAAAATCCCAGCATCAGACGAAAGGCAAAAAACCCTTCGGTGTTCTTGACCACTCCCTGGCCGATCAGCATGAAGCCAGCCAGAATCAGGCCTCCAGCAATAAACCACTTCTTGGGAAAGCGGTCCAAAAAGGGACCAGCGATCAGATTCCCCGTCAAGTTGCTGACTGCGTACGCCCCCAGAACAAAACCGATTACAGCCGCAGATACACCCAGCAGATTCAAATATGGCGCCAGCAGCGGCGTTTGGGCATGCATGTCAAAGGCGACGACAAATAACACGACAAACAGGAGAACCCGCATGGTATCCCCCTCCTCTCTCCTGTAGACCAAGCTTTGTCCCAGTATATGAGGAGAGTCGTCCAAGTAGGATTAAATAAAGAAAGAACCCTGTGCATACGCACAAGGCTCTCGTCATCGACCCTCTTTAGTTGTGAATGGCCTTCAAGCCTAGCGAGCTTTCATGGAACTTGACATTGGAATGTTTTTCCATAGCCACTCGGAGTTGGTACTCACTTTCAAACAGCATGACAGGACGACCGTAGCGATCTGTCACCGTCTTGTTTTTCAGGGCATCCAGTGCCGCTTTGTCCCCTTCGAGCCAGCGGGCAATCTGGTACGGCATGCGAGTAAGCATGATGTCCACGCCATACTCCGCCTTGAGCCGATACTCCAGTACCTCGAACTGCAGCACACCGACCACCCCGAGGATCAGCTCTTCCATCGGATAGGTGCGGAACAGCTGGACGGTCCCTTCTTCGGTCAACTGCATGATTCCTTTTTGGAACTGCTTATGCTTCATCGCGTCCTTCACCATCACTTTGGAGAAGAACTCCGGCGAGAAATGCGGCATTTCTTCATACTCGAAGGATTGCCCGACGCTCAAGGTATCGCCAATCTGGAAGATGCCCGGATCAAACAGACCGATGACGTCTCCAGCATATGATTCATCGACGATCTCGCGGTCCTGCGCCATGAATTGCACAGGCTGAGCGAGTTTGATTTCTTTGCCGAGACGCACATGCTTTACACTCATGCCACGTTCAAACTTGCCGGAGCAGATCCGCAAAAACGCGATCCGGTCACGGTGAGCGGGGTTCATATTGGCCTGGATTTTAAAGATAAATCCGGAGAAAAAATTGGCGTACGGATCGATCATGCCCAAATTGCTCTTCTTCGGAGACGGCGGCGGCGCCATTTGCAAAAAGTTGTCCAGGAACGTCTGCACGCCGAAGTTGTTGATCGCACTGCCGAAAAAGACAGGCGTCAGCTCTCCCTTGTTGATCAGTTCCATGTCGAACTCGTCTCCGGCTACGTCCAGCAGCGAAACTTCATCCTGCAATTGCTGCCAAAGCTCCTGTCCGACACGCTCGCCGATCAGCGGGTCATCCGCACCCTCTACAGGGAAGAAGGAAATTTCTTCATGCTGGGTGTCTGTCTGATACAGCTCAACCCGCGATTTTTTACGATCAAATACGCCGCTAAAATAATTGCCATGCCAATTGGCCAGTTCATCGGATAGGAGCGAATCCCCAAAACGCGCTCAATCTCCTCCAACAGTTCGAACGGATCTTTCCCGTGGCGGTCCAGTTTGTTGACAAAGGTGAAAATCGGAATGCCGCGCATCCGGCAAACCTTGAACAGCTTGATCGTCTGCGCCTCCACGCCTTTGGCTACGTCGATGATCATGACGGCGGCATCCGCTGCGGTCAAAGTCCGGTACGTATCCTCACTGAAGTCCTGGTGACCAGGTGTATCCAGAATGTTGATATGATGTCCCTTGTATTCAAAATCCATGGCACTGGACGTGACAGAGATTCCACGCTTTTTCTCGATTTCCATCCAGTCGGATGTGGCATGCTTGGAGTTTTTACGTCCCTTTACCACGCCGGCTTCGCGAATCGCTCCACCGTAGTAGAGGAGTTTTTCCGTCATGGTCGTCTTGCCCGCGTCCGGGTGGGAAATAATAGCAAAGGTACGCCGTTTTGCAATCTCATTTTCCCATAGTGGATTGGTTTGACTCATCTTCATTCTCCTGTCGTATTCATTCGTTTTCATAGCCACATTTTATTCCCTTACCGATTATACCGACAAATCCTCCGTGCATCCACCTAGTAATTTTTTTACAACACGCCTATAATGTTAGAAGTAAAAATTTTTTGAACGCAAGCCGATCCAATTGTTGGATCGAAGCTGCTCTGAGGAGGGAACTCATGTCTACCAACTTGGAAACACGTGTGAAGGATTTTCGCCATTTCATCAAGAAAATAGCCAGCTACAATCAGGCATTGGCTGTTCTGCATTGGGATATGCGAACCCAAGCTCCCCGCAAAGGAATGGATGCCCGTTCAGAAGTGATTGGCACCCTTTCGGCAGAGCAATTCAAATTGGCGACCTCCAAGGAGATGGAAGCCTTTCTTGAAGAGTTGACAGACAGCGCTACTCTCGCCTCTCTTGACCCGATCACGCGGCAGAGCGTCTTGGAATGCAAAAAAGAATATGACCGCAACAAGCAGATCCCGGCGGAAACCTATCAGGAGTTCGTCGTACTCACCTCACAAGCCGAGACTGTCTGGGAAGAAGCTCGTGAGAAAAATGACTTCGCCATGTTCCAGCCTTATCTGGAGAAAATCGTCGCCTTCCAGCTCAAGTTTATCGAGTACTGGGGCACAGATGGCAAAAACAAGTACAACACCCTGCTGGACTTGTATGAGCCTGGTATGACGGTTGACCAGCTCGACAGCATCTTCGCCACCTTGCGCGAAAAGACTGTCGAGCTGGTAGCCGCTATCGCCGAGTCGCCAAACAAACCGGATACCTCTTTCCTTACCAAGTACTTCCCTGCTGGAGAACAAGAGGCGTTCAGCCGCTTTGTGCTGGAGCGCATCGGATATGACTTCCAGGCCGGACGGATGGATCGTAGTGTTCACCCTTTCTGTACTTCGTTCAATCCTGGAGATGTGCGCATTACCACCCGTTTTGACGAGCATGACTTCAACAATG
>DASQMM010000127.1:0-2608 GCA_035645495.1 Brevibacillus sp.
CCCACCTATTTCATCGACGTAGTATTGATCGCTGTCGCCCGCAGAGTCCCGCACATCCATAAAAGCGGTCCTGCTCCCGTGTAACGGGTAAGCCCTGTGGCGCGTATTCCTTGGTAAAGAGCTTCGGTCCCTACTCTCCCCAGCGTCGAAACAGCGCATGGGGAACGTCCAGTGCATCCAAAGCTTTGCCCACTACAAAGTTGATCAGATCATCCATCGTTTGCGGCTTCTGATAGTATCCGGGCATCGCTGGCAGTATTTTTACTCCCAGACGAGAAAGCTTGAGCATATTCTCCAAGTGAATGGCATTGAGCGGCGTCTCGCGAGGCACGAGGACAAGCCGGCGCCCTTCTTTCAGCATCACATCAGCGACTCGCTCCAGCAGATTGCCGGAGGCGCCTTGTGCCAATCCAGATACCGTCCCCATCGAGCAGGGAACCACTATCATCCCGTCACAGCGATACGAACCGCTCGCGGCAGGACATCGAAAATCACGCAGCCCCCAGTACTGAAGCACACCGGGAAAATCCTGCTGCAGCTTTTCCTGCAGCAGGGCCTCCCGATCCTGCGTATCCCAGTCCAATTCGTCGCGAAATACCTGCCAGCCTGCTTCCGTGATCATCAAATGCACGAGATGTCCTGCCCGAAGAAGCTCCTGAACCAGACGAACGCCATATATGGCACCGCTTGCTCCTGTAATCCCGACAGCCCATTTTTGCTGAGTCATGTTATCACCAAATCAATCATGGTAAAAACAAACATCACAACACTCAAAATGCCGTTCATATTGAAGAATGCTACGTCCACTTTGGAGAGGTCAGTCGGCTTGACCAGGCTGTGCTCATAGATCAGAATCGCACCGGAAATCAGCACCCCAATCAGGAACCAGAACGACAGATCCGCCATGGCATAAAGAGAAACCAGCCCGATGAACGTCAAGACGTGGCAGATTCTCGCCACGAGCAGCGCGTTGGCAACCCCGAAACGGCTAGGCATGGAGTACAAACCTTCTTTGCGGTCAAAATCTGCATCCTGGCAAGCGTAGATAATATCAAAGCCTGCCGTCCAGAACATGACAGAAGCAAACAGCAAGAGTCCTGTTATATCGACCTGACCCGTCGTAGCCACCCAACCGCCTAACGGACCGAAGCCGATCGCGATACCGAGAACAAAGTGGCAAAGCCAGGTAAACCGTTTCGTATAAGAATACAGCACGAGCACAAATACTGCCAATGGCAGCAGCTTCACTGCCAAATCGTTTAACTGGAACGCTGCGATAAACAACACCAGGAAAGAAACGACGATAAAGACAAGAACTTCTATCACAGAAATCAATCCGGCTGGAATGGCACGCGTCACTGTACGCGGATTTTTGGCATCAATGAAACGGTCAATCAGCCGATTCAGCGACATCGCTGCGCTGCGGGCCCCTACCATAGCTACCGTCACCCAAAAAATCTCCATCCAGGTGGGCCAGGTTCCCTCTACTACAATGCTGCCCAGTACCGCTCCCATAAACGCAAACGGCAAAGCAAAGATCGAGTGTTCAAATTTTATCATTTCCAATATGATTTTCAACTTGCGAAGAGCCATGCGATACACTTCCTATTCCCATTAGAAAACTTGGCTATACCGAGCATTGGCTGAACAAAAAAGCAAAATCCCCTTTCATCAAGGTGATGGTTTTGTCCCCATATGCAAGGCTGCTACGCCACCCATGAACAGCTTGATTTGTACAGGGTCAAGCCCTGCCTTTTGGAACATGCCCGCCAGTTCGCGACTGTCTGGAAAATTCGTCAGCGATTGTGGCAACCAAGCATACTGTTCGTACTTGTTTACGGTCAGCTTAGCTATGGTTGGTAGAATGTGGTAAAGGTAAAGATAGAACAACTGGCGATAAGGCTTGAAAGGAGGTTTGGAAACTTCGAGTGAGACCACTTTCCCTCCTGGCTTGACCACTCTGGTCATTTCCTTCAGCACTGTCTGTACATCAGGCACATTGCGAAGGGCAAAACCAATCGTCACATAGTCAAAGGTGTTATCCTCGTAAGGCAAATTCATCGCATCTGCATTTACGAGCGAAACGACCTGGTCCTGCTTCTCTTTTGCTACCTTGTAAGCACCGACATCCAGCATGTTTTGGCTAAAGTCCAGGCCCACTACCCGGCCAGACGGACCTACGGCCTCTGCCAGCGCAATGGTCCAGTCGCACGTGCCGCAAGCAACATCCAAAGCTGTTTGACCAGGCTGAATATTCATTTGCTTCATGGTATAGTTTCGCCAGGCTACATGGCTGCCGAAACTGATGACGTTGTTCATTTTGTCGTAATCATCCGCAATGCTCTCGAAGACGGAGTGAACGAACTGCGCCTTATCTTTCATGTGTGTCTGCTCCAAAGCTTACAACTCCTCAATGACCCGTTTCAATCGGTTTACCCGATGTGCATAACGAGCCGTAATGGCTGCCAGCATGTTACGCGTTTCCACGGGATGGAGATTCCGGGCCATCTGTTCACACATGCCGATCATATCCAATGCTTTTGTTTCAATGCTGTACAAAACCTGCGAGATTGTCGCGCCGGGTTTTTGCAGCAGAAGCCTGGAGAAG
>DASQMM010000128.1:0-10515 GCA_035645495.1 Brevibacillus sp.
CTCTACTGCATACTCCATCGGCAATTCTTTGGTAAACGGCTCGATGAAGCCCATGACGATCATTTCAGTCGCTTCCGCTTCGGACAAACCGCGGCTCATCAGGTAGAAGAGCTGATCTTCCGAAACTTTGGAAACGGTCGCTTCATGCTCCAGCGTGATGTGGTCGTTCATGATCTCGTTGTACGGAATCGTATCCGACGTGGAGAGCTTGTCGAGAATCAGCGTGTCGCATTTGATGTTGGACTTGGAGCCTTCCGACTTGCGTCCAAACTGCGAGAGACCGCGATAGGTTACTTTTCCGCCATCACGGGAGATGGACTTGGAAATGATGGTGGATGTGCAATCAGGCGCCAGGTGGATCATTTTCGCACCGGCGTCTTGGTGCTGTCCTTTTCCTGCTACCGCGATGGAAAGAACGGTACCTTTGGCACGAGGTCCTTTCATGATAACCGCAGGATATTTCATGGTCAGCTTGGAACCGATGTTGCCGTCGATCCATTCCATGTTGGCGTCCGCGTAAGCAACCGCACGTTTGGTTACGAGGTTGTATACGTTGTTGGACCAGTTTTGGATCGTGGTATAACGGCAGCGTGCGCGTTCCTTGACGATGATCTCTACAACTGCGGAGTGCAGGGAATCCGTGCTATAGATCGGGGCTGTACAGCCTTCAACATAGTGGACGAACGCATCTTCATCAACGATGATCAGCGTACGCTCGAATTGTCCCATGTTCTCCGAGTTGATGCGGAAGTATGCTTGCAGCGGAGTTTCCACTTTTACGCCTTTTGGCACGTAAATGAAAGAACCGCCGGACCATACCGCAGAGTTGAGCGCAGCGAACTTGTTGTCTGCTGCCGGAATAACTGTGGAGAAATACTCCTTCACGATGTCCGGATACAGCTTCACAGCGGAATCCATGTCGCAGAAGAGAACGCCCAGATTTTCCAGGTCTTCCTGCATGTTGTGGTAAACGACTTCGGACTCGTACTGGGCAGATACACCGGCGAGGAATTTCTGCTCGGCTTCTGGAATACCCAGTTTGTCGAAGGTAGCCTTGATTTCTTCTGGCACCTCGTCCCAGCTGCGTCCTTGCTTCTCAGACGGCTTGACGTAATAGGTGATGTTGTCGAAATCAAGATCGTCCAGATCGCCGCCCCATTTTGGCATTGGGAGGCTGTTAAAAATGTCCAATGATTTCAAACGGAACTCCAGCATCCATTCGGGCTCTTCCTTGATCTTCGAGATTTCCTCGACGATCTCGCGAGTCAGACCCTTTTTGGTACGGAATACGGATACGTCCTTATCGTGAAAGCCGTACTGGTAATCCTGTATTTCAGGGGCTTTTTTTGCCATCGTGATTCACTCCTTTATCTTCACATGCTTATGCCTCAAGACTATTCCTGACCAGTTTGTTTAATCCCCTGCTCCAGCGCTTTCCACGCAAGTGTCGCACATTTGATGCGGGCCGGGAACTTGGCGACGCCGGACAATGCCTCGATGTCGCCCAAGTCAATCGAATCGTCGATCTCCTTGCCCTGCATCAAATCAGAAAAGCGCTGTGCCAGCTCAAGGGCTTCCTCTACGGTTTTGCCTTTGACTGCATCTGTCATCATCGAAGCGGAAGACATGCTGATCGAGCAGCCTTCCCCGAGAAACTTGGCATCGGTGACTTTTCCGTCCTCTACTTTCAAGGACAGGGAGATGCTGTCGCCGCAGGTCGGATTGTTCAAATTGACGATGAGGCCTTCTGCTTCTTCCAGCTTGCCGCGATTGCGCGGTTTCTGGTAGTGGTCCATAATGACACGGCGGTACAGATCATCAAGAGAAGACATTGCCAAAATACTCCTTCGTCTTCTTCAACCCCACCACGAATGCATCCACTTCTTCCTCTGTATTGTACATATAGAAGCTTGCTCGTGCGGTCGCGGTAACGTTCAGCCAACGCATCAGCGGTTGCGCGCAATGATGTCCGGCTCGAACGGCAATCCCGTAGCTGTCCAGCACGGTCGACAAATCATGCGGATGTACCCCGGCCAGGTTGAATGTGATTAAACTGCTGCGGTCCTGCTGCGGGCCGTAAATGGTCATACCTTCGATCTCACGCATTTGCTCCATCGCATACGCCACCAGCTTCTTCTCATGGTGCTCGATGTTGTCCATGCCGATCTCCTCCAGGAAGTCAATCGCGGCTCCCAATCCGATCGCACCTGCGATGATCGGGGTACCTCCCTCGAACTTCCAGGGAAGCTCTTTCCAGGTGGAATCATACAGCTCGACGAAATCGATCATCTCTCCGCCGAATTCCATGGGTTCAGTACGCTCCAGCACTTCCCGCTTGCCATACAGGACGCCAACTCCTGTCGGGCCGCCCATTTTATGGCTGGAAAACGCATAAAAATCGCAATCCAGATCTTGAACGTCGATTTTCTTATGCGGAGCGCCCTGGGCACCGTCCACAAACAGGATGGCGCCATGCTGATGGGCAATCTGCGCGATTTCCTTGATCGGGGTAGTATCCCCCAATACGTTGGAGATATGGTGGATCGCAACTATTTTTGTACGATCCGTAATCGTATCTCTGACAGCATCGAGTGTTACCGTACCGTCCTCTGCCAAAGGAATGAACTTGAAAGTAGCTCCGGTCACCTTGGCCGCTTGCTGCCAGGGGATAAAATTGCTGTGATGCTCCGCAACGGTCGTCACAATTTCATCGCCCGGCTTGAGGAAGGCGCGAGCAAAGCCGTAAGCTACTGTGTTTACCGCAGATGTCGTACCGCGTGTAAACACAACCTCCGCTGCTTCACGAGCATTGATGAAGGCGCGTATTTTCTCGCGTGCGCCTTCATAGCCGTCCGTCGCCAAGCTGCCCAAGGTGTGTACCCCACGGTGTACATTGGAGTTGTACTCCTTGTAGTATTTATCCATCGCTTCGATCACCTGGATCGGCTTTTGCGAAGTCGCGCCATTATCCAGGTATACTAGCTGATGTCCGTTTACTTCCTGATGCAGGATGGGGAAATATTTCCGAAGCTCCTTGGCGTTCATTAGCCTAACTTCCTTTCCAGAGCTTGACGAAGTCTGTTCTGTACTTCTTCGATCGGAATCTCAGCTACCACCGGATCAAGGAATCCAAGAATAATCAGCCGTTCTGCCCCCTGGCGGGAAATCCCGCGAGACATCAGGTAGTAGATGGATTCTTCACTGAAGCGACCTACGGAAGCCGCATGGCCTGCTTTGACGTCATCCTCGTCGATCAACAGGATCGGGTTGGCATCGCCACGCGCTTTATCGCTAAGCATCAGAACATTTTCGGCCTGCTCACCGTTTGCTTTTTCGGCACCTTTTTCGATTTTGGTAATTCCGTTCAAAATGGAAACAGCTTCACCTGTCATGACTGCCTTGCTCACCATATTCGACTCGGAGTGGGTTCCGATATGCTGAACCTGCGAAGTCAGATTCTGACGCTGGGAACCTGTCCCGACCGAGATCGTTTTGGTCTCGGCGGTGGAAGCTTGCCCTTTGAGGATCGTGGTGTTGTTGGCGACGGTATTTCCATCGTTCATCTCACCGAGAATCCATTCCATTGAACCGTCGCGATCGACAGTGGCGCGACGGAAGCTGTAGTCGTGCACATCTGCAGACAAGGAACGGACGGATGCCACCTGTACCGAAGCGCCAGCGCCGACGAATACCTCGACGATGCTGTTGGCTACCATGCTGCTGCCTTCGCCGGAAACGAAGGAGTCAACATAGACTACCTTGCTGTGTGCTTCAGCCACGATCAGCACATGCGGGCTGACGAGCGCGTCATCCCCGGCTACTTCGAACACCGCTTGCACAGGTACCGTCATTTCTACGTTTTTCGGAACGTAGAGGAAGACCCCTCCGTTGACAGCGGCTGCATGCAACGCAGTCAATTTGTGCTCGTCGTATGCGACAACCTGACCGAAGTATT
The DNA here is from genome assembly GCA_035645495.1 of Brevibacillus sp. Classification (GTDB taxonomy): domain Bacteria; phylum Bacillota; class Bacilli; order Brevibacillales; family Brevibacillaceae; genus Brevibacillus. The sequence goes on from DASQMM010000128.1 coordinate 3,956, forward strand.
TTTGTACAAGCTCTCCATGTTCCCGCAGAGCGGTGTGCAGCGGAGCGAAAATAACGCCTTGCTGCTTCAACTCGTCGCTAGTTGCGAAGAACAGAGTGGATGCGTTTTTTTGCACCAGCAGATTGTTTGCGTTGTCCAGGTTGATCTGGCCCTGAACCACTTCATCCAACTCCTGAACCGATGCCACTTGGGGGCTAGTTTGGAATGGGACGAACTGCTGCGTATTCCATTTATCAATTTTCGTTTTCTCCAACACAGGCAGTTGCAACTCACCCGCTGCCTTCAAGCCGGCAAGACGCTTTTCCAGGAACCAGGCAGGCTCCTGATTGGCCCGGGAGAACTCGGTGATCGCTTCTGCGTCAAAGCGGAGTTGTATATCCACACTCATTTCACTGCTGCCTCCTTCTTCCTACACGTTGGCGTTTACGGTTTCGTCCTCGATGCCGAGCTCTTCCTTGATCCAGTCGTACCCTTCCGCCTCGAGGCGCTCAGCCAGCTCTGGTCCGCCGGATTTGACAATACGGCCCTGCATCATCACGTGTACGAAGTCAGGCTTGATGTAGTTCAGCAAGCGCTGATAGTGGGTGATGATCAAAAAGCCACGGTCAGCCGTGCGCATTTCATTTACGCCATTCGCTACTACTTTCAAAGCATCGATGTCGAGACCGGAGTCGATCTCGTCGAGAATACAGATGCTTGGTTCGAGCATCATCATTTGCAGAATCTCGTTGCGCTTTTTCTCCCCGCCGGAGAAGCCTTCGTTCAGGTAGCGGTGGGAGAAGGACTCATCCATTTCCAATGTGCTCATTTTTTTATCCATCTCACGGATGAACTTCATCAGAGAAATCTCATTGCCCTCGCCGCGGCGTGCATTGATCGCCGAACGCAGGAAGTCGGAGTTGGTTACACCACTTACTTCAGACGGATACTGCATGGCCAAAAAGAGTCCAGCGCGAGCCCGTTCATCTACTGCCATATCCAGCAGGTCTTCACCGTTGATCAGAATTTCGCCTTCTGTTACCTCATACTTCGGATGTCCCATCAAAGTAGATGCCAGGGTGGATTTCCCTGTTCCGTTTGGACCCATGATCGCGTGTACTTCGCCGCCCTTGATTTCCAAGTTCAAGCCTTTGAGGATTTCTTTGTCCTCAATCTTGGCGCGAAGGTTTTTTATCTGCAAATGCGGTATTGCTGTCATCTGATTTTCCCTCCATAACGTCAAAAGTGAGTTGGTTTATTCTCAATCCATTCTCAATACCCATCTTATAATAAGAATAATTATAAATCAAGGAATGAAACATATCTGTAATTTTTAAATCATTATATTTAGAAAGTCCTTCGTTGGTTATAGACTCCTGTACCTCCTCCCTAAGAAAAAGAATGCCTCTCCACGCAACTGTTTAGCCGCTTGAAGAGACATTTTTTTACATGTAAAATTCCTGCACGAACACCAGCGCTCACGGAGCAGCTCCCGCTTGGCTTTCGCCAACTGCAGTTTATATCGGCTGAATCGAGATTTCCCGATGCAGCTCCCCCGGGGTCTACCCTATCAGGTTCCGGACTTTTTCAATTCTACCCCATTTTTTGATCGATTGTTATACTCATGCTCCCAAAAATCGGCGTTTTCTACTCCTGCAGCCTTCGGGTCAAAGACCGGATCCAATCCTTCACTCTTTTGTCGCTCATAGTCTTTCAATACCCGCAGAGCTGGCTTGGTAAGCAGTAGAATGGCGATAATGTTGAGCCACGCCATGCTGCCGACACCGATGTCCCCAAGCGTCCATGCCAGTTTGGCGGACTTCACGCTGCCGTAGATGACCATTCCCATCATGATCAGCTTCAACGCATATTCCGTCCACACCCGTCTGACGCGGTTATTCAAATAGGCCAGATTGGTTTCAGCCATGTAATAGTAGGCCATAATCGTCGTAAACGCGAAGAACAACAGCGCGATGGCGACAAATGGCGCACCGAACCCTGGAAGGACGGACTCGACGGCATTCTGCGTGTAGACGGGACCTGGCTCTACAGCTCCCAGCTTGTTCACGATAGGGTTCATCCCTTCCGGCTCGACATTGTACATCCCGGTAATCAGGATCATGAAGGCTGTGGCCGAACAGACAAACAGCGTGTCCACATAGACGGAAAAGGCTTGTACGATCCCTTGCTTGGCCGGATGGGATACCTCTGCAGCTGCGGCAGCATGTGGAGCTGTCCCTTGCCCTGCTTCATTGGAATAAATGCCGCGTTTTACGCCCCACATGATGGCAGCTCCGAGAATACCGCCGAAGGCAGCATCCGTACCGAACGCACTTTGAAAAATAAGGGCGATCATCGCGGGAAGTTCTGTAATATTGAGAAGAACAATCAGCAAGGCCACGACAATATAGCCAAACGCCATGAAAGGCACGACAACCTGTGCTACATTGGCAATTCGCTTGACGCCGCCAAAAATGATCAATCCTAAAACAATCGCCAAGAAAGTACCAGTAATCCACGGATTGATGTTAAACGCGGTTTTCATCCCGGAAGCGATGCTGTTCGCTTGAACTCCTGGCAAAAGGAGTCCAGTCGCAATCACCGTCACAATGGCAAACAAAATGGCGTACCACTTTGCCTTCAAGCCTTTTTCGATGAAATAGGCTGGTCCTCCGCGAAATTGTCCGTTACGCGTGGTCTTGTACACTTGCCCTAACGTAGCCTCGATAAAACCGGTGGCAGAACCGAGAAATGCCATGACCCACATCCAGAAAATCGCACCAGGGCCGCCGTAGGCAATCGCTGTTGCCACACCGGCAATATTTCCTGTCCCTACCCTGCCTGATAAGGCGATGGACAATGCCTGAAAGGACGAAACTCCAGCATCTGAGCTTTTTCCGTCAAACAAGAGCCTGATCATGTCCTTTAGATGGCGCACCTGGAGAAAACGAGTAGCGATGGAATAAAACAAGCCTGCTCCCAAACAAAGATAAATAAGTGCCTGACTCCAGATCTGATCATTGAGCCAATTGACGAATTGCTCCAAAAGCGATCCCTCCTGTTTTTGTAGTGATCAAGTATATTCTTTTCTATATTATAATAGCAATTCTCATTATTATAAATATTTTTTCAAAACAAAATTGTTATAAAATACCGAATATACCATCCACTACCACACGAACGCCAAAAACGGCTAGACGACATCGTCTAACCGTTCCGGATTCTGTGCTGAATCTATCTATGCTTTTGGACCCGCTTTGGCAATCTCAGTCGCCTCAGGAAACTTTTTCTGGAAGTTTTCGATAAAGCGATTCGCCAGGTCCTTGGCTTGTGCATCATAGGCTTCTTTGTTTTCCCAAGTGTTGCGCGGTTGCAGAACTTCAGCCGGTACATTCGGGCAAGAAGTTGGCACCTGAACACCAAACACAGGATCTGATACGTAGTCTGCCTGTTCCAGTTCCCCGCTAAGTGCCGCCGTAACCATCGCACGGGTGTAGCTCAGCTTCATGCGGGATCCCACCCCTACAGGGCCACCAGTCCAGCCGGTGTTGACGAGGTATACCTGCACGTCGCGCTCATCGATCTTTTTCCCCAGCATTTCCGCGTACACGACAGGGTGAAGCGGCAAGAATGGAGAGCCGAAGCAAGTCGAGAATTCTGTTTGCGGTGCTGTGACGCCGCGCTCTGTACCTGCCATTTTGCTGGTGTAGCCGGACAAGAAGTGGTACATCGCCTGTTCACGGCTCAGCTTGGAGATAGGAGGCAGCACGCCGAATGAGTCAGCTGTCAAGAAAATGATGACATTCGGCTGTCCGCCTACTCCAGGGATGACAGCTCCTGGGATCGCTTCTACAGGGTAAGCAGCGCGCGTGTTTTCGGTATATTTATCACTGTCGTAATTGGCTGTACGTGTATGTTCATCCACATCCACGTTCTCCAGAACGGTACCAAACTGGATTGCCTTCCAAATCTGCGGTTCGCCTTCCTCCGACAGCTTGATGCATTTTGCGTAGCAGCCGCCCTCGATGTTGAATACGCCCTTGTCAGACCAGCCATGCTCGTCGTCACCAATCAGGAAGCGGTTCGGGTCAGCGGACAAAGTCGTTTTCCCAGTACCGGACAGCCCGAAGAACAACGCTACATCCCCGTCTTTGCCGATATTGGCGGAGCAGTGCATGGAAAGCACGTTGCGTTCTGGCAGCAGAAAGTTCATCACGCTGAAGATCGATTTCTTCATTTCTCCCGCATATTCAGTTCCGCCGATCAAAACCACTTTTTGCTCAAAGCTGAGCACGATGAACGTCTCCGAGTTGGTTCCATGAACAGCCGGGTTCGCTTTGAAGCTCGGTGCATATACTACAGTGAATTCTGCTGTATGAGCCGCCAATTCTTCTGCCGACGGGCGAATGAAAAGTTGACGGGCAAACAGATTATGCCATGCAAACTCGTTCACAACACGGATTGGCAAACGGTACGTCTCATCCGCACCTGCAAAGCCGTCAAAGACAAACAGCTCTTTTTCTTGCAGATACGCCATGACATCCTGATGCAGAAGTTGGAATTTCTCTTCAGAGATCGGTTGATTGACCGGACCCCAGTTGATTTTAACGTGTACAGAAGCTTCGTCCACAACGAACTTATCCTTTGGCGAGCGGCCTGTAAACTTGCCTGTCAGCGCGTTGAGCGCCCCTTTGTCGGTCAAAATCCCTTCGCCACGCTTTACTGCCATTTCGACGAGCTGAGTTACAGGGAGGTTGAAATGAACCTTTGTAGCTGCCAGAATGTCAGTAAGCTTATGTGCCGTTTTGGTTTCCATGTGTGAACGGTCTCCTTCCCAAATGTGTACCTGTATAGTAGCATCCATTATCCTCTTGATTTGTAATTAGTATATCACATTTAGTCAATTAAGCTACATAATTTTATAATTTCTTATGGAGAATGTGTGACTGCCTGTCTTAGTTTGTCCTGATGCTTGAAAACCTATTGAAAAGACCTCGGGGTTCGTGGCTTTAGTGGCGGGGGAGGAAAAAGGGGGAAACGCTCCAGCGGGTTGGGATCTTAGCTGGGGGGTCATCACTGGCCGCCTCCCACTCCAAAGGCGGAACCGCGGCCAAAAGTAGCCGATTCGAAGAAGCGGTATCAAGGTTGTCCGCTAAATGCGTGTTCCGCCTTCTAACATAGCCAATACAGAAAGAAGTCACCCAACGCGACTTGTGGGTGACTTCCTTCTATCTATTCCCGCTCGCTTTGTAGCTTCTCAAACGTCTTTACGACGACCCGGGCCATGATCTCTACGCCTTTGACCAGGTCTTCTTGGTTGAAGTGCATCTTGGGGTGGTGCAGTCCCGGCTGCAAGTCACAGCCTAGCGCCAGCATGGTAGCTTTGATGTGCGGACGCTCAACGGTGTAGAAATGAAAATCTTCCGCTCCTGGAGTAACGGGGGCTGGTTGCAGCTTCTCTTGTCCGAGTACGTCTACGATGGCTTGCTCCATCAATTGCTTCGCCTCGTCCGCTACCTCGGCGGCGACCATCCTGGCTCCCTGCTCCAGAGAGATCTTGGCCTGGTACGAGAGCGCTACGCCTTCTATGATCTGCTTGACGCGCTTGACGAGATCATCCATCGCCTCATTGGTCTGTGCCCGCAGGTCGAGGGCAAAACGCGCCTTGTCAGGGATGATGTTGTAGCTTTCCCCGCCCGCCTGCAGCATGGTCATTTTTACAGTGGCCGGAACCATGGGATTGGTATGTACCTGCCCGATCCCTGAAAGGATCGCCCCCGCTACCTCGATCGCATTGATGCCGAGATGCGGTCTTGCACCGTGCGCGGACACGCCTGTGATCTCCCCGTATATAAACATCGCGCCGCCATTGTAGATCGCCCCGCCGCAATGACCGCTTCTCATCTCCTGGATTGGACGCAGATGGACACCATACAGGTAGTCGATGTCATCCACAACCCCTTTTTCAACCAGCTTCAAGGCTCCAGTCCCTTTTTCTTCGGCAGGCTGAAAGAGAATCTTTAGCGTCCCCGGCGGCTGATACCCGGATGCTATCAAAGATTCTACCGCTTCCAGCACCACGGTCATATGCGCGTCATGTCCGCAAGAATGGTTGGCCTTCCACTCGCCGTCTACTTCCTGCCAGAGGGCGTCAATGTCTGTCCGCAGTCCGACCACCGGCTTGCCCTCGCCCCATTCCGCCACAAGTCCCGTACAGTCCTCGAACGTCGTTACGCGCAATCCCAAAGCGCGCATGCGTTCCGCCAAGTAACGGGTCGTCTCTATTTCCTTCCAGCTTATCTCCGGATTGGCGTGCAAGTGTTGGAATGTTTGGGCAATCGTTTGCTCACGAGAGGCAACAGCTTGGCGAAGCGACAGCGCAGTGGTCATCGTGATTCCTCCTCATTCACCTTTTTTCCCATTATAGCACAGGTCGTTTCCAACAATCGGAGGTTCCGATGCTGTCATTTGCAGGTAAGCCGAAATAGCGCATCCAGTTTTAACTGATCCCTGCACGTCCCTGTCATCTTCACTTTTTGTTTGGCGATCACATACCTCATTTCATCCCCTTCCAGCAGCAT
>DASQMM010000129.1:0-3239 GCA_035645495.1 Brevibacillus sp.
GGTCAAACGCACATATCATCTTGGAAGAATACGTATCCCCGGTCCGTGATCAGCCTATCGGGGACGGGCGGGTATTGATTTTGCTGTCGGCGAGAACGGAAGAGAGTTTGAAGGCGTATGCGGAAGAACTGGATCACTTTCTCCAGGAGGAGTGTGAACAATCAGCCCTGTCGGCGCCAAAACTGGAGGATATTGCCTACACCCTGCAGATCGGTCGAGAACCAATGGATGAGCGTTTGGCAATGGTTGTTGGCAATGCGACGGAACTTAGAGACAAATTGAGGCAGTATTATTTGCACGAGAAGGTCTCCAGCCGGGTCTACCGGGGTAACAAATCGAGTGATAACGGGAAACTGGCATTGCTGGTCAATGGGAAAGCGGGTGCGGAATTTGTCCGGCTCGTGATCGCCGAATCCGATCTGGATAAGATGGCGCAGATGTGGGCCATGGGAATTGATTTCGAGTGGTCTTTGCTGTATCCAGGCAAAAAACCGAATCGAATACCGATTCCCACATATCCGTTTGCCCAGGAGCGCTACTGGTTTAGTGGAAAGAAGCCGGGAAGACAAGGCGTCCTTCTACCTGCAGCCAAGCTCCATCCGCTTCTTGGAACCAATGTGTCCACCATCCACGAGCAAAAATTTCGTACAGTGCTGGCCAAAGAAGACTACATGCTGGCCGACCATGTCATTGAACATGCGAACATTTTCCCGGGAGTCGGCTATATTGAAATGGCGCGTGTGGCCGGCGAAATGGCGGCAGAGCAAAAGGCCCGAAGCATAAAAGATATTGTTTGGACAAATCCCATTACAGTTGGAGAATACCCGCAGCACGTCGAGATTTCTCTGCGCCCCAAAGGAGATACGCTTGAGTATCGGGTCAGCACAGGCAATCCGGATCAACGGGTCCTCCATGGACAGGGTACCGTCATTTTTGTCCCGCCTCCCGAACGAACGGTGCGAGTTGATTTTGCTGACGTTCAAAAGCGCTGCACCACAATCATTAGCGGTCAGGAATGCTATAAAAGGTTGGCGGACATAGGATATTTCTATGGGCCGGCTTTTCAAGCGATTCAGGAGCTCCGCGCTTCTGCTACGGAAGTGCTGGCGATATTGAAACTTCCGGATGTGTGCGAAGCGGACTGGCAAGCTTACACGCTGCACCCAAGTTTGCTTGACGGCGCGTTGCAATCCTTCATAGGACTGACTCATGAAAAACAATTTGCTTCGGGAAAACGGTACTTGCCGTTTTCGATAGCCGAGGTAGAAATCCTGCGCACGCCCTTAACGAGAAATTGTTATGCATACGTCACAAGAGCGGACGAGGGACAGGCGGCACGAGATAAACTGTTGAAATTCAATGTGCAAATTGTCAGCGAGGCCGGAGACGTACTTGTCAACATCAAGGAATTTTCCCTGTACGAGCGCAACCAGCCGCGAGAGAAGCGGACAGATTTGTTGAAACTGTTCCAGCAGTTGCAGCGAGGTGAACTGGACATTCCTCAAGTGGAACAAATAGCGGAGGGAGTATAATGGGAGATCAGTTGACGAAACGCAAAATTTTGGAAATGGTCAAAAACAATGAAATCTCTGCAGAACAGGCGGTTCAGTTATATGAGCAGCAGGATTCGCTTGCACAGAGACAAACGGAAGCCGAGGATACGAATGGCCATTTGTATTATCAAGCGATATGGGAACCGTCCATCAACCAAACGAGCTTGCTCAGCCTGCCCCGGGCTGGGCAAGTTTTGCTTTTGGCATGTGATCAAAACCTCTCATTGGCTGTGCAAAAGCGTTTTGCGGAACGCGGCATGCAAGTGACTGTCGGAATCATGCATCCGCGCTATGAGCAGATAGATGTAGATGTGTACGGCATTCAACCGGAGAACAGCGAAGATTATCAGCGATTGATAGGCGAACTGCACCGTCGAGGGAAAATGCCGGATCAGATTATTCATCTCTGGTCGCAATCTGAAACGGGTGAACTTGAAAAGAATATGCAGACCTCCCTTGTCGAAGGCGTATATTCACTGCTCTGGCTTACGCAAGCCTTGATCGCGCAAAAAAACCAGAAACCCATCCGATTGATGTATCTGTACACAACAAGTGAAGCCGAAGTGAAACCGGAACATGCAGCCGTAAGCGGTTTTGCCAAAGCCATCCGCCGGGAAAGTCCCTCCATCCTGTGCAAGACGGTAGAAGTAAAAACCGATCGGCAGCTTCAGCCAAACGAATGGAGTGAGCTCCTGCTCGAGGAATGGCAGTCGCAGACGGATGAGGAAGGGGATGTTCGTTATGAAAAAGGACGACGCCTCATCAAGAGATTGCGACAATATAATGAAGGAAGCGCAGTGAAACAACCGGTGCTCAAACCAAACGGCGTGTATTTGATCACTGGCGGAACTGGCGGACTTGGATTGATTTTTGCCAACTATCTGGCTAAAAAAGTCGGAGCCAGATTAGCTCTGGTCGGCCGTTCTGTCATCAATGAGGGGATAAAAGACAAACTGCAAGAGTTGGAACAGTTCGGAGCAGAGGTTGTCTATTTGCAGGCCGATGTATCCCGCAAAGAAGATGTCCACCGTGTTGTTGCTGAAACAAAAGAACGGTTTGGAAAGATTCATGGAATTATTCATGCTGCTGGTGTCCTTCGAGATTCGTTTGTGCTGAAAAAAACGGCATCGGAGCTTGAACAGGTATTCGCACCCAAACTATACGGCACCATGTATCTTGACGAGGCGACGAAACACGAGCCGCTGGATTTTTTCGTGCTTTTTTCCTCGATAACGGCTCTGATCGGGAATGTAGGCCAAAGTGATTACGCGTTTGCGAACAGCTTTTTGGATCACTTCGCAAAGATGCGGGCTGCGAACAATAGAACCGGGAAAACACTGTCGATGAACTGGCCGTTCTGGGAAGAGGGCGGCATGGCTATGGAACACAGCTCGCTTAGTTTCATGCGGCATCAATTCGGACTTGTGCCGATGCGGACGCAAATAGGATTGGAAGCTTTCGAAGCCGGCCTGTCCTCATCGCTTTCACAGTTGCTGGTTGTGGAAGGGGATGTGAAACAGATTCGTCGGTTCCTGGAGATGGGGAAGGAAAAAGAACAGGCAGAGGCAGGAGAGGATACGAGCGCTTCGGCCGCACGGGACTATTCCGACCAGCTGGAGCAGCTCGAATTGTTCTTGAAAGATATCCTCTTTAAGGAGATCAAGCTGCCTCCCCATCAAATCAATT
>DASQMM010000130.1:0-1977 GCA_035645495.1 Brevibacillus sp.
AAGAACAAGTTGTACAGCTTCCTCTATCGAATGACAGGCCAGTCACAGGATGCCCAGGACCTTACGCAGGAGGTTTTTCTCAAAGCGTACTGTAATCTGGACAAATACAAGCCCACAGATGCTTTTTTAGCCTGGCTCTACCGGATTGCATCCAATCTGTGTGTAGATGCTTGGCGCAAAAACAAGCGTTATTCTGGTGCCCCGCTGGAAGAAACGCGGTTAATCGAGACGCAGACACCGGAGCAGGTTTATCTGAAAAAGGAAAACCAGGATGTTTTGCAAGCGCACATCATGGCTTTGGGGGAGGACTACCGCGCCGCTTTTTTGCTGAAATATATGGAACAGCTCAGTTACAAGGAGATTGGCGACATTTTGCAATTGCCCATCACCACGGTTCAGATGCGAATCCATCATGCCAAGCGAAAGCTGCGAACTGGTCTTGCGCAAGAAATGTCAGGAGGTGCTGCGATCTATGAAATGCTCCAGAGCTGATGCATTGAGCGCCTATTTGAATGGAGAACTTTCGGAAAAAGAGAGCAGACACCTGGAACGGCATGTAGAAGGTTGCCTTTCTTGCCAACGCCAGATGGAGTCAGAAGAAGAGTGGGAACTGGGGGATTTGCAGGTTCCGAGTGAATTGCCGCTCGATTTTACCCAAAAAGTGATGCATGCCTTGGAGCATCTGCCTGTTCCGGTTCCGAAACCCGATTGGAAAAAAAGGAGTGTGACCATTTTGAAGAGAACGACAGTAGCTGTAGCGAGTGTTGCCGCATTGATCACGTTTACCTCGATGGTATCCCCTACATTTGCAAGTTATGTGAACAGCGTCATTCAAACCATTCAAGGTGTTGACAAGGGGATGAAACAAGCAGCGGAGAATGGCTATGCCCAGGAGATCAACAAGCAAGTGACAGATCAGGGCATTACTCTGGTGGTAAAAGAAGTCGTAGCGGACCCGATGAGGATTGCCATCTTTTGTGACGTCCTGGACAAGGATGGCAATCGCATCTCCACTTCGATTCAAGGGGACGACATTCGTCTTTTCTTCAAAAACAAGGATGGCATAGAACTGCATGGGGGAGGCGGTTCGACGATCGGCCAGAGAGGCGAATATCTGGTGCTCAATCAAGAAATCTTCAGCTTTCTGCCAGATCCGACAGACATCCCCGACGAGCTTTTCGTAGGCGTACATGCTACGAACTTGAAAGGAAAAGAAGGAAACTGGCTCATCGAGTTTCCTGTAGATATGAAAAAGGCGAAGGCAGTCGTAACCTATACGGACATCAATCAGCAGTACACGACGCCACAAGGCATTTCTCTCAAGTTGAACCGCATGATGAATGTCCCAAGCGCCAGTTTGCTGGAGCTGGAAACGGATTGGACGAAAGAGCGAACCGAACAGGTCGAGAAAATCATGAAGGAAAATGGCTGGGAAGTGGGAGAGCCTGAAAGAGGGAAAATTTCAAAAGCTGAGCTGATGCAGAGCTACTTTAATAGAATCGGCTTGGCGTATCAGATCATGGATGAAAACGGGAAAGTCATCGCCGGATGGGACGATGCCATGTATGATGAAGTGAATCAGATCAAGGCAAACACCGTGGACCTGACGAGAAGAGGTGCAGAGGCTCCAAACGAAAACCGGATTACGGCTTGGAATGGTTTTGCTCCGTTTGCCGACAACCAGAAGTTGAAAGTAAAGCTCCTCTCCTTATACTTGTTTGAACCCGCAGCATTCAAGGCACAAGTGCCTGTTGATAGGCTGATCAAGGAAAAGGTGACGATCGATAACCAGGACAATAGCTTTGCGTTGACAGGATTCTCCCTGAAAACAACCGAGCAGGAAGAAAAGATTGGCGACTTTACCTATCGAGGTATTGGGGCCATCATTCCTTTCTCGGCGAAGCTTCCTGATGGCATCGTCTATACAAGCGAATGGAAGGCAAAGGATGAAAAGGGGAAAGAGTACGCTGTATCGCG
>DASQMM010000131.1:0-7683 GCA_035645495.1 Brevibacillus sp.
GAGCTGGCACCAAAATCTTTGGCGATTCAGAAAGCGGAAGAAACTTCTCTGTGGGTTGCAGCACCTTTGATGTTCTTCCATAAATTGCTTTACCCGGCTATCTGGTTCTTGAACGGGACAGCCAATGCCATGATGAAACGCTTAGGCTTGGAGGTCCTCACCGAGCACGAAGCCGCTCATACGGAGGAAGAAATTCGTCTGTTGGTCAATCAAAGCCATCAAAGCGGGCATATTGACCAGACCGAACTCACCCTTGTGGAGCAGGTCTTTGACTTCTCCGAGACGCTGGTTCGGGAGACGATGGTTCCGCGTATCGATATGATTTGCTTGTACACCACGAATACCTTTGAAGAAAATCTCGAAATCATCCGAACTCAACGCCACTCGCGTCTGCCTGTAGCAGATGAAGACAAGGACAATATCATCGGTTTTGTCCATGCCACTGACTTTTACCTGGCAGCTCTGGAAAACGGACATGTGGAGCTGGAATCGCTGCTGCGACCGGTCACAACCGTGCCGGAGTCAATGGAGATCAGCGCTGTCCTGCGTCTGTTGCAGAAAAAACGCTCCCAAATGGCGATTGTTATCGATGAATACGGCGGTACTGCCGGTCTCGTGACGATGGAGGATATTCTGGAAGAGATCGTAGGCGATATTCAGGACGAATTCGACGACGATGAACAGCCCGACATCGAGATCCTGGAAAACGGCTTCTCCGTTTCCGGCATGATGATGTTGACCCATCTGAACGATTACCTTCCGTTTGATTTGGAATCCGAAGATGTGGATACCATCGGCGGCTGGTTATACAGTCAGTTGGAAGAAGAGATTGCTGTAGACGCTTTTGTCGAAGTGCAGAACTATCTGTTCACCGTAAAAGAAATGGATAATCACCGTGTGACTCGCGTTCTGATTACGCGCATGAATTCGGATGAAGCCGATCTGTCAGAACAACTACTCACCGTATCCTGACCATAAACGAAAAAGCAGAACTCCCGCAGCTATTCTCCTGGCTTGCGGGAGTTTTCCTTTTACCAGCTATCCGCTATCTGCTTGTTTGCCTGACGCCATCTGATGAATCCGACGTTGTTTTGGGCTTCCAATCCAGAGTGCTGTTGTCCTCCAGAATCCCCAAGGTGACATCGCTTATATCCGGGTCAGCCAGCAGACTGTCACGCACCCTGAACTTGATATCGTCAGCCTCAGAGAGCATGAGACCCGGCCGCAGTTCCAAATAACTCTCGACATGGTAGAAGCGGCCTTCCTGGACGATCCGCAGCCGATTGATATCGGTCACATCCGGGTCCTGCAGAATGATCTGAGCCACGCGTTCCTCCACTTCCTTGGGAGCCGAGACCCCAATCAAACCAACCATATTGTCATAGCCTACTCGAAAGCCAACCCCGATCATCAAAAAGCCGATCAAAATCGTCGCTATCCCATCCAGCCAGGTGAACGTCGTAAACTGTGTCATGACTACAGCAAGCAAAGCCAGAACAGCCCCCAGTGTAGCGACCAGATCTTCATAAAAAACCAGACGCGTGGGTGGGGCTGCACGTCCTACGTTGCGAAAGGCGAGCGGCACGACACCCCAGCCTTTTGCCTCTACGCGTGCTTCATGCGCAATTTCCTTCATTGCTTTGATCAGAACAATACCGTCTACGACAATGGCCAGGGTCAGAATCGAAGCATTCAGCCAAAAATGCGTGGAGACAGCGGGGACCTGCAGAAGATGGAACCCCTCCTTGATGGTCTCGTAAGCCATGATGGTCACCACGATTACCGCAACCATGCAAAATAGGTTGATGACCCTTCCAAAGCCCGTGGGAAACCGGCGAGTCGGCTTTTTTTCGCCCAGCACACTCCCGAAAAAAACGAAGCCCTGATTGACCGCATCCGCTACGGAATGCATCGCAGACGCAAACATTGCTCCGCTGCCGCTGTACGCAGCAGCAAAGCCTTTGACTACCGCTAATCCTGTATTTCCCAGAGCTGCCGTCGCTGAAGACGTGTTTCCTTTTTTCAAGGTTTCCCACAACGAAGCCATCCTTTTTCTCTCCTCCTTGCCTTCCTTATCCGAGCAGTTTCAATCCGATGACCGAGCAGACAATTAACGCGATACAAAAGAGCCTCATTCTATCTTTTGACTCTCCGTACAAAAACATGCCAACTACTGTGCTGCCAACCGTGCCGATCCCTGTCCAAACAGCGTATGCTGTCCCCATCGCAATTCCTGTCATGGCATAAGAAAGCAGGGCAAAGCTCAGGCTGAATCCTGCCACAAGAATCAGGTACGAGCGGATAGAGCGCTCCCGGTTCACGAGCGACATTCCCATGACGCCCACGACCTCAAACAACCCGGCGAAAATCAGGGAAACCCATGTCATGATGCCCGCTCCTCCTCTCGTACGGGATCTGCCTGTTCAGGAGTAGCCAGCTTCAGTCCGATAATTCCCGCTAATAACAAAGCAATAAGAATCAGCTTGCTCAACCGAAACGGCTCGTCGAAAAAAAGCATCTCACTGATGACTGTTCCAGCCGTCCCCAGCCCGACAAAGACGGCGTACACCGTACTGGTCGGAAGCTTTTTACCGGCATAGATCAAAACTCCAAAGCTGACAACAATCGCGATTGTCGTCAATCCCCACGTCAGAACGCTGTCCGCGTGCTTCAGACCAGCTACCCACATCACTTCAAAAAAACCAGCCAGCACGACAAGCATCCACGTCTTGTTCATTCGATGTTCTCCCCTCTCTACGTGTATCATTCCCTGGTGGAAAGACAAAAAAAGCCCGAAAGAATATCAGTTGATACTCTCCCGGGCTTTTATCCCTCCGTGTGCACGGTGCTTCACCGTGGGTTTTCTCTCGGACCAGACCGGACCAATTCCGCGGAACCCTAGAAAACACTTCATTACATTGTACACGAACAACACTTCTTTGAAAAGAGCGAAAAAAGCTTAGAAAATCAGGAAGCCGAGGCTGATAATCGCTCCCGTCACAAACAGCAGCATCAGACAGTATCCCATAATGTCACGTGCACCCAACCCAGCCAGCGCCAGTACGGGCAAGGCCCAGAATGGCTGGATCAGGTTGGTCCAGGCGTCGCCCCAGGCAATCGCCATCGCGACCTTGGCATGGGAAACACCGAGCTCGGACGCTACTGGCAGCATGATTGGCGCTTGTACAGCCCACTGTCCGCCGCCAGATGGAACAAAAATGTTGAGCAAACCTGCGCTCCAGAACGTGAAAAGCGGGAACGTAGTTGGCGTAGAGATGCTGACGAACCATTGGGACATGGTAGCAGCCAGCCCTGAGGCCGTAATCATGCCGATGATCCCTGCGTAAAACGGAAACTGTACGACGATGCCGCTTGTCGTCTTGACCGCATCGTTCATCGCGTTCAAAAATTTGCGCGGTGTACCGTGCAACAAAATCCCCAAGAACAAAAAGGCCATGATGACGACATCCAGATTCAACGAGAAGCCTTTCTCTGCAAAATAGGTGACCAGATAGACAATCCCCATAACAGAGATGAGAATGGAAAGAATTTTGCTGTTTTCCAGCTTGGCAGCCGGGCTGTTGACATCCATACTCTCCGTGCTTGCAGCAGTCTCTTCCACGGCTCCTTGCCCATTGAAGATAATGCGATCTTTTTCAGCAGGCATCATCAGACGATTCACGATCGGCAGAACGATCATGATTGCGATGACAATCGTCAGGTTCATTGCGGAGAACATGGTTTCACTGGTTGGAATAATCCCGATGACATCCTGCATGCTGTGTTTTTCAGTCGCAACGGTCAGCGGCACAGAACCAGCCAAGCCGCCATGCCAGACGACGAATCCGCTGTACGCGCTGGCTACCAGCAGGCGATAGTCTACTTTTGCTACCTGATTCGCCAATTCGCGCGCCAGCAATGCGCTGATCACAAGCCCGAAGCCCCAGTTGATCCAGTTGGCCATACAGGAAACCAACGTGACCAGGATAATCGCCTGGCCTGGCGATTTGGCGAGGCCAGCCAGGGAGCGAAGTCCTTTTTTACAGATGTCCGTACTGGCCAAGGTATGTCCGGTAATCAGGATCAGCACCATCTGCATGGTGAAGGTGAGCAGATTCCAGAACCCGCCTCCCCAAAAGCCGATCATCTCCATCGGCGACTTGCCGTTGATGAAAATACCTCCAAGGAAAACGATAAAGGTAAGAATGACTGCGAACAAAAAGGCATCCGGCAAATAGCGCTGCACCATTTTGACCGATGCGTTGGTTAAGACTCGAAACACATGCATACCCCTTCCTAAAAACGAATCATTTCGTGTTATAGGTATTGCAAGAGGTATGCCAACGACAAAAAGTTATTCAAATCGTCAAAAATGAATGCGTTTACATCAGCGGCATGTAAGGAACTGACTACTTTTTACACACTTTGTGATCAACTTGCGCACTTATCCTTGTTCTTCCTCGCTGATCTCCAAGCCGTACATTTCGATTTTGTACAGCAAAGCGCGACGAGAAATACCTAGCCGCTTCGCCGTTTGCAGCTTGTTGCCACGCTCTTTGCGCAAAGCGCGGGCGATTGCTTCCCGCTCCACCTCCTGAAGGATCTCGCGCATCGTCCGCCCCTCATAGCGGATGCCTGGAACGGGCGCTGGTTGATCTACCGTACCGACTTCCTGCAGATGCCCTCGCACATGCTCCGGGAGTATGGATGGTCCACTGGCGAGTATAACAGCCCTTTCGATGGTGTTTTCCAGTTGGCGGACATTGCCGGGCCAGTGATATCCCAACAGTAGCTCCATCGTCGCCTGAGACAGATACAGTCCTTCCTTTCCCGCCTCTCTGCTGTACTTGGCTAGGAAGTGGCGAATCAGGAGTGGAATGTCCTCTTTGCGTTCGCGCAGCGGGGGCATGTGGATCGGTACGACATTCAGCCGGTAATACAGATCTTCGCGAAACAGCTCCTGCCTTATCCGCTCTTGCAGATTGCGATTTGTTGCCGCAATCACGCGAACATCGATTGTGATCGGCTCTACACCGCCAAGCCGGATCAGCTTTCTGTCCTGCAAGACACGCAGCAGTTTGACTTGCAAAGCAGGACTTAGCTCGCCTACTTCATCAAGGAACAAGGTTCCCCCATCTGCCAGCTCAAACATGCCCTGCTTTCGGCCAACTGCACCTGTAAACGCCCCCCGTTCATAGCCGAACAATTCACTCTCCAGCAGATTTTCCGGAATGGCTCCACAGTTGACCGGAATGAGCGGTTGACTGGCCCTTGGGCTATTGGCGTGAATCGCACGGGCAATCAGTTCCTTTCCCGTCCCGCTTTCTCCCTGGATCAGAACATTTGCTTTCGACATGCTCACCCTGCCGACCAGCTTGTAGACATTTTGCATGGCGGGACTAAGCCCGATCAGCCCTGATCTCTCTTGCCCCTCATCTCCAGAATCTTGTCCTGGAAGTGGTTCTTCCTCATTCTCCGGATGCTGGAGGGCGTTGGCTACCACTTGCTTGACAGCGGCCAGATCAAACGGCTTTTGAATGTAATCAAATGCGCCAAGCCTCATCGCTTCCATCACATCACTGGCGGAACCATACGCGGTCATCATGACAACTTTCGGATGGTTTCCGTCCAGCTGCTTCATCCGTCGCAAGGTCTCCATCCCATCCATCACAGGCATCCGCAGATCCAGCAGGACCACTTCAGGACGAAAGCTCTCCACCTGCATCAACGCTTCATCGCCGCTTGCCGCTTCCATGATGTCATATCCGACTTTGCTCAGTGTCGTAGACAAGGCCTTGCGTACATTCGCTTCGTCATCGACTAACAAAACCCGTCGTTTCATAAGCCTTCCTCCTCTCTTCTAGTTGGCAATTCTACGGTAAACCGGACGCCTTCCGCGATGTTTTCGGCGTAGATATGCCCCCCGTACGCCTGCACGATGCGTTGTGAAATCGCAAGTCCCAGCCCCGTTCCAGCGGGCTTTGTCGTGAAAAATGGTTCAAAGATCGTATACAGATTTTCCTTGGCTATCGCAGAGCCTTCATTGTACACATGGATGCAGACATGATCAGCCAGCCGTTCTGTCTCCAGCCAGACCCGCTTGCCCGTCGGAGCGGCTTGCAGCGCATTGAGTAAAATATTGAGGAACACCTGTGTCAACAACTCCGGTGAAGCGAGCACCAGCGGCAGATTCTCCGGGATCTCCGCTTGAATGGATATCCCTTTTTGGGCTGCGTTATGCTGAACCAGCTTGAGGGAGCGGCTGATGACCTGCTCGAGGTTGACCCAGACATGGGTTTCCTCGGAAGGTCGGGAAAAGAGCAAAAGATCGTCCGCAAAACGATTGAGCCGTTCGACCTCCTCCATAATGATGCTGGTATATTCGCGACTGTCATGCTTATCAGGCAATTCTTCCTCAATGATCTGCGTAAATGCTTTGATCGAGGTCAACGGATTGCGCACCTCATGAGCAATGCTTGTCGCCCATTCGCCGATCACCGCCAGCCGCTCCGCCTGGGCCAGTCGCGCCTCCATCTGTTTCCACTCTGTACGATCCTCTAGGACGACGATCACTCCAAGAACCTCGTCCATTGTTCCTTTCCACGTCGACGTGCTCACCTTGATACACAGCAGCCCGCGCTCCGAGTGCGGGTGTCGCCATTCCAGCTCCTGATTTGTCTCGGCGTTTTGCAGCGCCTGTGTGATCATATCGAGCAGCACCGGACTATGTGCGAAAACCTGCTCGTACCGCTCTCCTCTCGCCTCGTTCGGCAATCCGGTCAGACTGGCAGCAGATTCATTCCAGGCTGTCAGGCGTCCATCCTGATCCAGAGCGATCACGCCATTTTCCATACTGTCCATCATCGTTTCCGTATGACTGCGACTCGCCTGGAGATCACTCGCCAGTTTGTTGATCGCGCTTGTTATTTCACCCGGCTCGCCATCCAGACGCTTCATGCGAAAGGACAAATCAAAGCTGAGCCGTCTCAGCCCGCTTTTGATCTCCGCCAGGATTACTTCCAGCCGATGTACCAAAAGTCCGCTGACAACGGCAGCAACGACGCAGCCAATCCCCAAAATAATGTAGATACTCTGCCTCATCCCGGTCAATTGAACGTCGATGCTGGACATCAATTCATTGGCCCAGACATAGCCGATGATGTCCCCATCCCGAATGAGCGGAATCATGGCGTTCATAATATTGCCCCGCACTTGCTGACCGATGACCACATCTGGCTGCCGTGTCCTTAACACCTCTCGACCCGGGTGATCGGGGGAGATTGATTTGCCGACATGGGAGCTCTCTGTCACGGGACCATACGTCAGAATCGCATCCAGTTCTTTTGCGTAATACCCTACCCCGATTCCGGGATGAGTGGCCGCAATTTTATTTGTAAGCGGTTCCAGCTTGCTGTTCAACAAGCCGATTTTCTCCTCACGGGAGGCGTTCGTTCCTCCCATATCCGCGAGCATTTCTTCATAGGTTTTCGTCAAGGCAAAATCCATCTGCTCCGTAATCGCAATCAGCTTCTGCTTTTTCTCATCCAACAACGCTTGTTCCGCTGCTTTTTGCAGGACGATACCGGTGATGAGAATCGGGAGAACCGTCGCTGCTATGACGGATACCACAAAGCGGAGGCGGTACAAATACGCTTTCACTTCCATCCACCTCGCTTTTCTGCC
>DASQMM010000132.1:0-19008 GCA_035645495.1 Brevibacillus sp.
GGTGCTTGGATGGGGTGCAGATGTCACCGTCCTGGAGCCTGATTCCTTTCGCATCCGCGTGCGTGAAGAAATTCATAAAATGCTAAAACGCTACTGACATACAGGTGTCAGTAGCGTTTCTTTATACTTGGGCTTATCGAACAAAAGGAGCTGGTTGCAATGATGAACACAAACGAAATGATCAAGCAAATGACGGGGCATACTGACCGTTACCTTGCAGAACTTGACACCCTGGACATGCACCAATTGGCGTGGCAAGCAAGCGAAGATGACTGGTCCTTAGGACAGATGTACCTGCATCTGATCCATGCTGCGCTTTACATGCAATTGGCCAATGTGGACGCATGCTTATCGGCAGCCATGGAGACGGATTCTGTCCAAAATGGCAAAACAGAGGTGGGCGAAAAGGTCTTTTCCCAAGGCTCGATACCCCCGATTCGCATCCATGTCCCTGCATCGCCGCAGTATACGCCCCCGCAACCTGAGAGCAGGGAACAGATCATCGGCGGCTTCCAAGCCGTGCTGCAGCGTTTGAAGGAGACAGCACCGCGACTGGAATCCAGCACATCCCGCCATCACGTGCAGCATCCCGGTTTTGGTGCATTGAATGCCAGGGAATGGTTCGCTCTGGTCGAGATGCACTATCGCCATCATTTCCTGCAGCAGGATCGCTTGAAAAAAGCGTTAGCAGAACATTACACTACTACCTGAATCACCGCATCCAACGCGATCAGCGCTTCGGCCTCAATCGCTTTTGCCATCACGTCTGTATGCGGATTGTAGCTTTCCAGAAGATCGGCGTCGGCATAGCCGTCAATCGCCAAAATGGAGCCTGCTTTTACCCCTCTGAGTGCCGCGATGACGAACAGGGCTGAATTCTCCATCTCTACAGCGAGTACCCCCGCCTTTTGATACAGCTTGTGCGGGAACTCCAACACGCCGTTGTAAAAGACGTCCAGTGTCAGCGTAATGCCTTCCGCTACGTTCAGATCTGCATCATGGTTTTTGGCCGCCTGCACCAATGCATCTACTACGTGGCGGTCGGCAACTGCCGGGAATCCAGCGGGAACCAATTGGCTCGTCAAACCGTCCTGGCGCGCGACGGATGAGCTGATCACAAGGCTTCCCGGTGTAATGTGCTGCTGGTATGAGCCCGCAGTCCCGACGCGAATGATCACTTGCGCGCCGCCTTTTGCCAACTCCTCGAAGCACACAGCCGCTCCCGGCGAACCTACACCATGGCTGACGACCGCCACTTCTACTCCCTTCCAGGTTCCAGCGTAGCTGTGGTATTCCCGGTTTTCCCCGATGCTGCGATGATTCGTCAGTTTGGAAGCGATCAAAGCTGCTCGCTTGGGGTCGCCGCACACGATGATTCGCTTGGGCAGTTGAGCTGGATCTACTTTCAGATTGGTCAACAATTTAATCAAACTCCTTTCTCTCCCACTCGTCTTCTGGTATCGGCAGGGCTTCCCCGGAGAATCGCTCTTCCAGGAAAGGATCGCCGTTGATATGAAATCCGTTCTGCTCCCAAAAGCCAGGCTTGTTTTCCGTGATGAATTCAATTCCGCGCAGCCATTTCACACTTTTCCAGAAGTAGAGATGCGGCACGACCATCCGCAGCGGCCAGCCATGCTTGCTCGTCAGTCTTTCCCCCTCGAAGGAGTGGGCGAGCAGCACATCGTCGCGGTCCAAATCGCTCAAAGCCAGATTGGCCGTATAATCATGATCCCCGTGCAGCATCACATAAGAACCGCGCGGCACCACTCCGATGGCCTGCATGAAGTCGCGAAAGCCTACACCGGTAAAGGCGTTGTCGAAGCGCGACCAGCGTGTCACGCAATGAATGTCCCGAGTCACGGTCTTCTGCGGCATTGCCAGGATGTCCTCGTAGCTGAGAGTTACTTCCCGGTCCACCTCTCCGAACACCCGCAGCGTCCAAGTCTTCATGTCGTATTCCGGCACTTCCCCTTCATGCAGGATCGGAAAGCGCTCCGTCAGCACCTGTCCGGACGGAAGCCGTTTTGCCAGCGCTGGATCGACGGCCGGCACCTTCATTTGTTTGATGCGATCAGCCTTGTTCATGCTGTTCTTCCTCCTTTTTCTCTCACCTACAGACGACTTCTATTGATTGCTGCCAGCTCCCCTGTTTTTCTCCTTCAGGAAAAACATCGCGGCAATTGTCAGCACGTACGGCAGCATGGATGTAAACTGCGTCGGAATGGAAAAGCCCTGCAACCGAATGCTCAGCGCATCCATAAAGCCGAACAGCAAGCTGGAAGCCAAAATGCCGAGCGGATGGGACTGCCCCATCATCATCGCCACGAGCGCGATAAAGCCGCGTCCAGCCGTCATGCCTTCAGTAAACATGGTGACCTGTCCCAAAGAAAGCTGAGCCCCCGCCACACCGCACAAGACTCCGCACAAAAGAATCGCCATGACCTGCAGGCGTGTCGCCTTTAGCCCCAGACTGCGTGCTGCCACCGGATTCATCCCCACTGCCAGGACACGAAAGCCAGTCACGGTCCGATACAGGAAGATGTAGAGCAAAATAGCAGCCACAAATGCCAAATAGACCAATGGAGAATGGCCGGAGATGATCTCGCCTACCACAGGAATATCGTGGATGAGTGGAATCTCCAGACGGGGCAAGCCCGCCATGTCTTTGTCGTAGAAGGCGCCCTTCACATCAAAGATGGCGCGCAAGGCAAACGTCGTAAGCCCCAAAGCCAAAAAGTTGATCGCCACCCCGACGACAATTTCATTGGCCTTCAATCCGATCGTCATGTAGGAAAACAGCAGGGAGAACAACACACTGGCTGCCGCCGCAATCAACACGGCGAGGATCAGGCTTCCGGTAAAATGGTTCCCGACAATCGCAGAAAAGGCGCCGACCAGAATCAGCCCTTCCAGCCCTACGTTGAAAATGCCGACTCGCGAGCAAAGCGCTCCCCCCAATGCAGCCAAAAGAATCGGGGTTACCATGCGAATCGTCGAACTGATGAGAGACCAATCAAGCCACTCCATGCGTATCTCCCCCTTTCTTCTTCCGCTGTTTCCACCAGGTGTAACTGAATTTGGCAGAGATAAACAGGATGAGTACTGCCTGAATCACGCTTGCGAGCTCCAGCGGGACTTCGGTATTCCGTTCCACGCCCATGGCTCCGGTCTGGAAAGCTGCCAGCAAAATAGAGGTAAAGATGACCCCAATCGGGTTGGAGTTGGCCAAAAGAGTAGCCATCAGGCCTGTCCAGGCGAAATTCGGGACGGTCAGGGCGCCGTCGACAAAACGGTAATGGGAACCCAGCACCTCTACAGTCCCGGCCAACCCGGCAAAAGCGCCGCTGGCGAACATCCCGGTCAGCATCACTTTAATCCGCTGTATACCTCCGTATTGAGCAAAAAACGGGTTTTGCCCCAGCATTTTCACTTCATAACCAAACGGCGTGAAGCGCAGCACCCAGAACAGCAGGAGAGCCGCTGCCAAGGCGATGAGAAAGCCGGCATGCACGCTCATACCCGTGAACAGCTTCGGGAGCCATATGCTTTTATCCAGCATGACCGACTGCGCCAACGCGGCCGAACCGCCTTTATCCTGGAAGGGTTCCGTTACCAGATAGCTGGCGAACAGAACCGCGATATAGTTGAGCAGCAGGGTGGAGATCAGCAAAGGAATGCGGAATTTCGCCTCCATATACCCAGCCATCAAGGACCACAGACCACCCACTGCAATTCCCGTCACGAGGGCGGCGAGCATTTTCACGATTCCCGGTGCCGGTAAATAGATGGCTACCAGCGTCGCGCTGATCGCCCCGAGCACCATTTGTCCTTCTGCCCCCAGGTTAAAGACGCCTGCGCGAAAGGCCAATGCGAGCCCCAGGGCAATCAGCATGATCGGCGTAGCGCGCGCCAGGGTAGAAGAGAAAAAATAAAAGCTGCCGAATGCTCCCTTCCACAACTCTTGATACGTGCCGATAATCGACTCTCCTACGGCGGCGATCACCACCGCACCAGTCAACAAGCCGATGAAGACAGCCAACAGCGGCTGAACCAGTGACTTACATAGCTCTTTGACTGCTACCATGAATGCTTCCTCCTGCCATCAGCACGCTGATTTTTTCTTCCGAAGCTTCTGCACGGGACAATTCCCCTGCGATTTTCCCCTTGTACATGACCAGGATTCTGTCCGATAATGCCAAGATTTCGGATAACTCCGAAGAGACGAGCAAAATACCGTCTCCGCTGTTACGCTTTTCGATCAAAGCCTGGTGGATGTATTCCATCGCACCGATGTCTACGCCCCGCGTCGGTTCGGCCGCCATCAGAAACGCCGTTTGGTGGCCCAGCTCACGCGCGACGATCAGCTTCTGCAAATTCCCGCCGGACAGATTGCCTGCTTGCTCTTGGAGCTGCCGGGAACCCGTCTTGATCGCAAAACGCTTGACCCACTCCTGCACGACACGGCGGAAGGCATCGCGGGCAATCACACCGCGCCGATTGTAGGCGGCTTTTCGCTGATACCCCATGAGCGCATTTTCTTCCACGCTTTCCGTCTTCGCAGCTCCCCACAGGTAACGATCCTCCGGTATGTGGGAAAGCCCCGTCTCACGGATCTTGGCGACTGACTGGTTCGTGACATCGACACCGCCGAGTCGAACGGTTCCTTCCTGTACCGTCCGAAGCCCGCTTACGGCTTGCAGCAGCTCCGACTGACCATTGCCCGAGACGCCGGCGATTCCGACGATTTCCCCGTGATGAACAGTAAAGCTGACTTGATCGAGCAACAATTGTTTGTCGCGGATCGTCAGGTTTTCCACTTGCAGGAGAGGTTTGCCTTCCAAAGGCAGCCTGTCGCTTAGTTGCTGCAGCTCCCTGCCAACCATCAGCCGAGCCAGATCATCGACGTCGGTTTCCTCTTTTGCCACACTGCCGGTTACTTTCCCGCCGCGCAAGACCGTAATCCGGTCCGCTACCTCCATCACTTCCTGCAGCTTGTGCGTGATCAGGATCACGCTTTTTCCGCTGTTCGCCAGATGACGGATGGTTTTGAGCAAATCCTTTACCTCCAGCGGCGTCAAGACAGCTGTCGGTTCATCCAGCACGATAATGTCTGCCCCCTGGTACAAAACCTTGAGGATTTCCACCCGTTGCTGCTCTCCGATCGAGCAACTGGCGACTCGTGCCAGCGGATCAACGGGGATGCGGTACTGCTCGCTCAATTCCCTGACCTTCGCTACGGCCTCTTTTCGCTGGAAAAAGCCGCTCTTGCTGGGCTCGTAGCCAATGACAATATTTTCAGCAACACTAAACTCTCCAAACAGCATGAAATGCTGGTGAACCATCCCGATCCCGTGTCGGATCGCATCATCGGGACCACGAAAGACAACCGGTTTTCCATGCAGCACCATTTCCCCGGACGTCGGCTGCTCCATGCCGTACAGCATCCGCATCAGCGTCGTTTTTCCCGCTCCGTTTTCCCCGACGATGGCATGCACTTCCCCTGCGTCCAGGGTGATGGATACCTTGTCGTTCGCGGTAAAGTCGCCGTACTTCTTGGTCATTTCCCTCATTTCTAATCGGTGTACCATCGCGATCCCCTCCTTTTTCCGTTTCCTCTCCCTAGACAAACAGCGGACCGACTACCATCGTAGCCGGTCACGTCTATTCCCAACTGTTTAGAACGATTCAGGCACTTTGCGCGTACCTGCCACGATTTCTTCGCTGATTGCCTTTACCTTGTCGATCACTTCTTGTCCGATAAAAGGATTCAGCGGTGTCGCGCTCTCATGGGTGACATAGGTTACGCCAACGCCTTTTTCCTTCAATCCGTATGTGATCACGCCTGGTTGGAAGGTTCCTTCGACGAATGCTTTTACCGTTTCATAGGCAGCCGCATCTGTCCCTTTCAACTGGGAGAGTACGATATGCTCAGGATCGATCACCGTACGGTCCACGTCTTGTCCTGCTGTATAGAAGCCCTTTTCCTTGGCTGCTTCAAAGACACCCAGATCGCCGACAGCGGCAGCGCCATTGATGAAGTCAGCTCCTTGGGAAGCTTGCAGCAATGCCATTTCCTTCGCTTTTGCCGGGTCATTGAAGCTGCCTACATAGTTGACGAGGAACTCCGCGTTCGGATTGGTCGCTTTCAAACCTTCCGAAAAACCGCCTGTCCATTTTTTCAACAGCGGAATGTCCATCGCTACGACCATTCCGACTTTGTTTGTTTTTGTCGCCAGACCAGCCGCAGCACCCATCAGGTAAGCCGCTTCCTGTTCACGGAAGGTAACGCTGCGCACGTTGGGCAGGTCAATCACCGTATCGATAATGGCAAATTGGCGATCCGGGTTTTCGCCAGCTACCTTTTTCAAGGCATCCTCGGATTCAAAAGACGATGTGATGATCAGATCATATTGTTCCGCTACCGCGACACGCAGGTTTTCTTCGATGGCGCCGTAGTCAGTTGATTCAATTGTTTTCAAATCAACACCAAACTCTTCAGCCGCTTTTTTTGCGCCCTCATCCATTTGTTGGAAAAATGGGTTGACCCCGATTTTCTCAGGCAGCACTAAGGCGATGCGTTTTTTTGCCCCTGTCTCTTCTTTCTGCTCTGCCGGAGCTTGTCCAGCCGCTTGCCCATTGTCGGCCGGAGCAGTTCCACCGCTGCCGCAGCCTGTCGCCAAAACAGCGAATGTGGTTAAAGCCAACCATAACTTTTTCATGATGTCTCCCTCTCCTACATAAATTCTTTCGCGTTTTTGATCTCTAGTAGTTAATGTACGTGTTTTCAGGCAAAAATACAACCATATATACGTACATTTTGTTACAAATATTTTATAACGTTCGGATATTTACTTATTCTCCCCTTTCATACATAAAAAAACTCTTCCTTATCGGAAGAGTTTTGCGTCTGCGGCTGTCCTCTTCCTCATCTGCCAAAATCCCGTGCATGGATTTTGTAGGAATTGGCACCTTGCTGTACATGGTACAGTGGTTGCCGGGCTTCATCGGGCCAGTCCCTCCGCCGCTCTTGATAAGGTAGGTGAATCTGTTCAGTTTTTATGATTATTTAGTTTAACAGACTCTTTGTAAAACGCAAATTATTTTCGACAAAAGATGCAGTTTACGCTTCATCCTTTTTTTGGAATGACTGCTGCAAACGGTGCGACAACGTATTCAGCTCGCCCAGCTCTTCTGTGATCTCCCGCACCTTGTACTGCTGATTCTCGGCGTTTGCAAACAATTCTTCCAGATTGGCCACCGACTCTTCTGTCACCGCAGTAATGGTAGACATCTCTGCCGCCACTTCCCCGGAGCGCCTTTTGACCATGTCCATACTTTCACGAACTTGCTCTGTGGCAGTCAGGAGGTTTTCCATACCCGCCCGAACAATTTCGATCGCCTCGACAGTTTGTTCCGCCAATTCCTTTCCTTTTGCAACAGATGTTTCCCCGTTGCTCATATGGTGGACGGCATTCTTGCTCTCCTGATGCAGCGAGTGCAGGATCTGGGTGATCTCCTGGGTTGCGGTCGCACTCTCCTCTGCCAGTTTGCGTACCTCATCAGCAACGACGGCAAAACCACGTCCGTGCTCGCCTGCTCGAGCAGACTCGATCGCGGCATTGAGAGCGAGCAAATTGGTTTGCGTAGCGATCTGATTGATGGCTCCGACGATTTCCTCCACCCGATTGGCTTGGCTGTTTAACTGGTTGATAGTTGATGAGGCGACATGGACAGCTTGTACGATCTGCTCCATCTGCGCCGACAACTCGTTCATCATATGTACGCTGTCTACCAGACGCTTGTTGTTTTGAACGGCCTCTTCCTTCATCATGTTTGCCTTTTCGGTAACCGAGACAATTTCATGGTCGATCTGCTGGACTTCCTCCTCGATCTTCACTGTGGAGTTAGCCTGTGCCTCCATCCCTGTCGCGACTTCCTTGAAGGCAATCATCATTTCATCCGTATTTTGTCGGGTTCCCTCCGCGTGTCCATGCACATATTGCGAGGTACGGTCCAACTGTTCTGTCATCAACTGAATTTGCTCCAGCATCTCGCCTAGCCGTTGTTCCTTTTCCTCAGCTTCCTGTCTCGCTGCGTTAGCCCGATTAAGCGAGGTCTGCCCCGCAAGACACAGGTACGTCACCGACACCATCATCAATACGATGGTCACTAGGCGCACGATCAGATTAATTTCCGAGAAGTCTCCGCTGAACAAATCGTACTGTTGGGAATAAAAACTGACGACTGTAGCTACGGACTGTGCAAATCCGGCAAAAACCACCAGCTTCCAATCCAGATAAGCAGCCAAAAATCCCATTACGATAAAGGCCAGAAAAGAGACTTCTTCATAAGGGGTAAAGTGATCGAAAGAAATGGCATAAAACATAAGTCCGATTGCTACCAGGTAGCGTATAACGCGGCTGTCCTTACGAATGAAATAATACGGCGATACAATCAGCGTGACCAGCAGTCCCAACGATGTGACCATCCAAAAGTTGAGGTCCATTTGGTATGCGATCAATCCTGCCACCCAAAGATGATTCCATAGTACAAAAATCATGAACCCTTCTTTGTTCGTCAGGGTGTTTCGAACCAATTGAATCAAGATTATCCCCCCCTTTTTCCTGCTACTTTTGGTGTTCTTCCCCATTATAAGACGGTTCAAACACCTATTGATTGTCAATTTGTGAAGAAAATGATAAAGAATTGGGAAATTTTTGTTCCTTCATGCATTGGTTAGACTGACCACTTTTTCCCGATCCGAATAGGCTGATTGGAAGAACATGATTTGGAGAAAAGGGAGGCACCCATAAAGATGGAACGAAACCAACTGCCCGCAAGCGTCATGACGAGAACGCTGACTCGCCCCAATACAACGATTTATTACCCGCAACTGACTGGTCTTGCCAACCAACAGGCTGAACAGCAGATCAACCAATCGATCATTCATACTGTCCAGGGGTTAATCCGCGAACAGGAGCGCGTACAGGTTCGAGGAAACACACAAATGCAGGGAATCTATGAAATCAAAACCAATGAGCGCGGCATTTTCAGCGTAACCCTGAGCAATTTCGCCTACACCCCCCGGATGGCTCACCCGATGACTTTCCTCGGTTCCTTGTCGGCGGATATTCAGACGGGCAAAATCTATACGCTGCGCGAATTGTTCAAGCCAGGCAGTGATTACGTAAGAGTTTTATCCGACAACATAAAAAAACAGATCGCACAAAGGAATTTGCCTACCCTAAATCCATTTACTTCCATCTCTCCGGAACAGGAATTCTATTTGGCTGACAAATCACTGGTTATCTACTATCAGCTTTACGAGCTGTCCCCCTATTATGTCGGGTTTCCAATGTTCCCGATCTCCGTATACGATCTGGAGCCGATTATCAATCAGGAAGGACCGCTTGGCATTCTGTCCATCGACGTGTAAGGGATTTGGTTCCGAGGCAGGAAAATGGCGATGAGGAAGGAATAATCGGGGAGATAGCTTGTTACCCATTCCAAGACAAATGAGGTTTTCCTATGGCAAAATGGCAAACCAAAGAGCAGTTGACCCAGCTTTTATGCGAGCTGGTGAAAATTCCGAGCATAACTGGTTCACTGGCAGAAAAACAGCTGCCCGACTATCTGACCCGGCAATTGCAAACTCTTCCCTATTTTCAAGAGCATCCCGACCATCTCCGCATGTCTCCCACCGATGACGGACGCCATCTCGTCACCGCCTTGGTCAAAAAGGCAGGGAAACGCGAAACTGTCATTCTGGTCAGCCATTTTGATGTCGTCGGTGTGGAGGACTACGGTACGTGGGAAGCACTTGCTTTTGACCCCGTAGAGCTGACTTCGTACTTCCACGCCCATCAGCACGAGCTTCCCGCTGATGTTCAACGTGATCTACGCGACGGGAATTGGCTGTTTGGACGGGGAACGATGGATATGAAATGCGGGCTGGCCCTTCATCTGTCTTTGATCGAACAGGCGTGCAATGGGGACTTCGACGGCAATCTCCTGTTGGTGACTGTTCCTGATGAAGAGGTGAACTCGGTCGGGATGCGCGCAGCCGTTCCCGTCCTGCTGGAGCTCAGCCGGGAATTCGGCCTGGAATACAGGACCGTGTTGAACTCAGAACCCGTCTTCCCGCGCTTTCCTGGCGACCCCAGCAACTACTTGTATTCGGGTTCCATCGGGAAGGTGTTGCCGGGCTTCCTCTGCTACGGCAAGGAAACCCATGTAGGTGAGCCCTTTGCGGGACTGAACGGCAACTACATGGCTTCCCAGCTTACCTGTGAGTTGGAGTTGAACACGTCCTTTTGCGAAGTGGTGGAGGACGAGTCGACTCCTCCGCCGACCAACCTGATGCAAAAGGGCTTGAAAAAAGAGTATTCCGTCCAGATCCCGCATCGCGCTGTTACCCTTTTCAATCTCTTCCTGCTGGAAAAGAAGATGGAAGATGTCGTACAACCCCTGCTGGGTGCTGCGCAAAAAGCAGCTGAACGGATCATGCAGACCTGGACGCGTCAGGCAGGACAGTTTGCTGACCTCAGCCCTTTTCAGCCCAAGCCCTTCTCCATTCAGGTCATGTCCTACGAATCCTTGCATGACTACGCCCTTCGTACACATGGCGAAGAGAAGCTGCAAACCATGTATGCTTCTGTCCTGGCGAATCGGAATGACAAGGACGACCGTGATCTGACGATTGAGCTGGTTGATCAACTGGCAATCCTTTGCAAAGAGCTTGCGCCGATGATCATTCTCTTTTTCGCCCCGCCTTTTTACCCGGCCATCTCTTCGCGCCATGATCCGCTGATCCAGCGAACTGTATCCGAAATAGAAGCCTACGCGCTGACTAAGCACAAGGTGCAGTTGGTTAAGCAGAACTACTTCGGCGGCATTTCTGACCTGAGTTATGCCGGTCTGCAATACCCGGCAAGTTCGATGAAGCCGCTCATTCGCAATATGCCGCTGTGGAATCAGAGCTACTCCATCCCCTTGCAGGAAATGGAAGCCCTTAAGGTGCCCGTATTGAACCTTGGCCCGATCGGACGCGACGCCCATCAATGGAGCGAGAGGCTGGATGTGGACTACGCCTTCGATACCCTAAAAGCGATGCTGACGCACTGCATCCATACGCTTTTCCACAATGAAAAACCCAGCGGGAGATCCTGAACGCTGGGTTTTTCCTGTCATAAGGCTATAAGATCGGGGACAGCAGGCGGGTCAAGGACTCCTTGATCCGCATGTGGATCGGTCTGTTCAGATAAGCTGCCATCGTCAACTCCTGGCATTCGTCGAGATCCTGCAGGAAAAGCTCCTCGAGTTGAACCGCAACCTCCGTATTGTAAAGGAAGGCGTTGGTTTCAAAATTGAGCTTAAAACTGCGGATGTCTACATTGGCGGATCCGACTGAGGCCAGTTGGGTGTCGACCACGAGTGTCTTGGCATGCATGAAGCCCTTCTGATACTGGTAGCAGCGAACACCGCTCTTCAACAACTCCCCCAGATAGGAATGGGTCGCCCAGTACACCATCTTGGAGTCGGGTCGGCCGGGAACCATCACTCGCACGTCAACACCTGACATCGCAGCCATTTTCAAGGCGGTCAGGATACTGTCGTCGGGAATGAAGTAAGGGGTCTGCAGGTAGATCCTTTTTCGCGCCTTGTAGATCATTTTCAGGTAGGCATGCTTAATCTGCTGTTTCTCGGAATTGGGACCGCTGGACACGATCTGGATCCCGACACCGTCCGGGATCTCCTCCACCTCCGGAAAATACTTATGCGATTCTTGCATCCGCTTGCGGGCAGATAAATTCCAGTCCAGAAAAAAGCGCGCCTGCAGTAAGTAGACCGCTTTCCCCCGAATCTGCAGATGTGTATCCCGCCAGTAGCCCAGTTTTTTGCTTTTGCCCAGGTATTCGTCGCCGACGTTGAAACCGCCGATATACCCGATCTTCCCGTCGATGATCACCAGTTTTCGATGGTTGCGAAAGTTGACCCGCAGATTCAAAAACGGGATGCGGCCCGGGAAAAAGGAAATGACTTCTCCCCCAGCCGCTACGAGCGGGCGAAAAAATCTCCGTGGCAAACTGGCTGATCCCACTGCATCGTACAAGACTCTCACTTCCAACCCCTGCCTTGCTTTGGAAGCCAGCAGTTGGACCAGACGACTGCCCAGCTCGTCGTTGCGAAAAATGTAATAGAGCAGATGGACATGCTCTTTTGCCTGCTCGATCTGCTCCAGCATCGCATCAAACAGTGGCTGTCCCTCTGCAAATATCTCAACGTCGTTGTCTTGCGTATAATAAGCGCCGTCACTGACGATATTCATGTAGATCATGTCCCGATGCCGTGCCATGGCCGGGTCATTCGTGTCCAGCTCTCCTCTTTCCAGAAGCTGCTTTTGTTTATCGATCGCTGCGCGAAAATGGGAAAACTCCCCTTCTCGAAGCCGGTACAGCTTCTTCTTGCTCAGCCTTTGACCAAGAATCAGATAAAAGATGAAGCCGATGTCCGGCAAAAACAGCAGAACGATCAGCCATGCCCAGGTAGCGGCGATATTCCGACGCTCCATAAAGATCAACACTGAAGCCAAAATCAGGTTGACTATCGAGATGAGGGCAAAAATTTGCTCCAATAATAGCATCCAACCACATCCGCGTCTTTGAGATTCTATTATTTTACACTATCCCTTGAGCGGATTCATCTTTCTCGTCTGGTGGTCGTCGAACTGTGGTGGAGGTGAGGAAAAAGGGAAAACGCCGAAGCCGGGTTGGGATCTTCGCTGGGGGTCATCCCTGGCCGCCTCCCGCTCCAAAGGCGGCACCGCGTCCAAAAGCAGCCGTTTCGAAGAAGTACAGCAAGGTTGGACGCTAAAACCGGTTCCGCCTTTTCCGCTCCGGCTTGGTCAAGATCCCAAATGCCTTTTGCTTATTTCCCTTTTTCCACTGCCAACCTTTTCTGGTCCTCAAGCAAAAAACTCCTCAATTGAAGAGCCCTGCAAAAAAAGGGTCTTTCACGAAAAAGCAGCCCTTTCTCCTTCTAAGAGACTGGCTGCATTTCGAAACAAGCACTTCACCGCATCCCGCAGTACCTTAGGAAGGAGTACTGCGGTTCAGCCTGTTGAAAATCTGCTGTTCCGGAGGAGAAGCATGTTTCCAGGCGGAGCGACTAGCGGAGTCCCGCCTAGCGGAACAGCGAATCCCGGGGAGACAGAAGCGCAACCTATGAGTAAACTTCTGAGCTGCGCGCCGTTTTGCGCTTCCCCCGGGATCGCTGTGGAGCGGACAGTTTCACTCCCTTGTGGGACGCAGACCGGAGCGCAGATCGGAAACATGCTTCTCCCCACTACAGTGACATTCTCGAAACATTTGAAACCCCAGTACCTAAAAGCACTGGGGTTTCGGTTTACATGATGTTTGGTGGACTTTCGCAGTGCTCTCTCGAGACGGAGGTTCACAAGACCAGTTTCACACCGCTTGCTTTTTGTTCCAGCATTTTGCTCAATATCGTGCCGATGTGGGCTCCCGCTTCGATCGGAGATGTTCCCTTTGCGTGAATATTGGAGATGACCGTACGCTCTGACTCCACGATTCCCTTGCGCGGACGATAGCACATATAGGCGCTCATGGAGTGGGCGGTGACGAGGCCGGGTCTTTCCCCGATCAGCAGCACCAGAACCTCGGGCTGCAGCAGTTCTCCGATGTGATCCATGCTGGCAACCCGGCCTCCTTTGACAAAAAACGGTGTTCCACAGCTCAGTCCGTAGCTTTGCAAAGAATCAAGGAGGGAAGGCAGCACATCGCGCAGATTCGCGTCGATCGCACTCGCGCTCAAGCCATCCGAGACGACGATCTGTACCTGCGGCCTCATCTGACAGCGTTCTTGCAGCAAACGAACTCCTGCTTCGTTCAAAATTCGCCCCATATCCGGACGCTTCAGATAGTTCTCCGTATTGTCGTACTGCGTCTCCACCGTAAACAAGGAAAATTCGTCCAGCAGCGCTTGATCCACCTCGCCGTACACGGCGTCCACTGCCGCCGCATGATCGCGCCGAAGCTGCAGCATCGTGCGGGTCAAGGGCCTCACACCTGTTCGCCAGACCCCGATACGTGCAGGCGTGCTCTCCAGAAGCTCCTGCAGCCCCGCCTCCCACTTCGGCCGGGGGACGTTCGCCGTTCTCTCCGGTTCGTCTTCTGCTTCTGCTAGGTCGGCAAAAACTGCTGCTTCCTGTACCTCCAACACAGGCTCTGCTTGTACGGGCGTCTGCTTGCTCATTTCCGCCAGTTTTTTCTGCAGCTCCGCTACGACCCTGTCTACCAGGACATCCAGTTGCTGTTCCATTCGTGCCACCACCTCCTATTACATGAAGATCGTCGGATCGCCAGCTTTGGCAGTCAGCTTGCCGTTCTCCATGATGCCCATCTTCTCCAGCCACTTCTCAAAAGCAGGAGCCGGACGCAAGCCCATAACCTCGCGGAAGGCAGCGATATCATGAAAGCTGGTCGACTGATAATTCAGCATCACGTCGTCGGCCATCGCGACGCCGATGACGAAATTGACCCCGGCAGCCGAAAGCAATATTCCCAGATTGTCCATGTCGTTCTGATCGACTTTCATGTGATTGGTGTAGCAGACGTCGCAGCCCATCGGCAATCCGTGCATTTTGCCCATGTAGTGATCCTCCAACCCTGCCCGAATGACTTGCCTGCTGTCGTACAAATACTCAGGCCCGATAAAGCCGACGACCGTATTGACGATAAACGGATTGTATTTTCTGGCCAATCCGTAGCAGCGCGACTCCATCGTCAATTGATCAATGCCGTGATGAGCCTCCGCAGAAAGCTCGGAGCCTTGCCCCGTCTCGAAATACCAGTAGTTCGGCCCGGTAGATGTCCCTTCCTTCCTAATCAGTTCATCCGCTTCGTCCAGCAAGGCGACGTCAATCCCGAAAGCCCGGTTTCCATCCTCGCTCCCCGCCAGACTTTGAAAAATCATGTCTGCAGGCGCCCCCTGCCGAATCGCCCGCATCTGCGTGGTGACATGGGCCAGCACACAGTTCTGCGTCGGAATATCCCATTTGTTCATCACTTCTTTGGTCATCAACAAAATGTCCTTCACACTGTCTGCCGTATCGATGACCGGATTGATGCCGATCACCGCGTCTCCGCTCCCATAGCTCAAGCCCTCGTAGATGGCGGCCTTGATCCCCTGCACATGGTCTGCAGGATGATTGGGCTGCACTCTGGCAGCCAGGACACCAGGTTGACCAATCGCGATGTTGCAGTGGGTGATATTGCGAATCTTGGCGGCAGCCGTGATCAGGTCGAGATTGCTCATCAGCTTGGCGCTGGCGGCGATCATCTCGCTGCTCAATCCTCGGCTGATGCGCTTCAACTCACTGTCTGTCGCTTCATGACTCAAAATATATTCTCGCAGCTCGGCGACACTCCAATTCTGAATTTCCCGGAAGATTTTCTCGTTGATTCCCTCTTCGATCACACGCGAAACCTCGTCATTTTCTGCCGGCAGCAGCGGATGGTTGCGTATGTCGGACAGTGTGAGGTCGGACAGCACCTGTTTGGCGGCCACCCGCTCGCGGGAATCGCCTGCCGCAATCCCCGCCAACTGATCGCCTGACTTCTCCTCATTTGCCTTTGCAAAAACTTCCTTTAGGTCGCGAAACTGATAGGTTTGCCCCAGTACCCTCGTCTTTAAATTCATCGCATCCACCCCTCTTTCTTACGCCCGTTCGTCAAAAGCGAGTGTCTTGACAACCACGGGAATAATCGTTCCCGAAATCGGCTCGCCCAGATCGATGTAATCCCCGTACTCCACCCGCACCTGATCGATGCAGATGATTTCAGGCGCTCCTTTGCAGCGCAGGAAAAGCGCCTGTCCCAGCGCTTTCGCCATATCCGTCTCACAGATGACGACCATCGTTTTGCTTTCGGAAAAATATCGCCTGTACGCATCTGCCAGCTCCTGGGCGATCCGCTGCAGCAGCGCGTACGAGCAGTAGCCGATCCCCGACAGCGCCAGGGCAAATGGAATGGCTGTAGAGGAACCAAACAGACGCAAGCCCAGTTTGTACACACTGGATGCCTCCTGGTGCAGTCTGACCGGGTTTTCCCACTCCTCGCGGGCAAGCTCCAGCTTCAGGATCGGCAGGTTTTTGATCGGCAACAGCTCCGGCTTGATGTGGACAGTGGAGCCGCTGATCTCCGTGCTTTGCATTCCTGCGCCAATCACCGTGGCGCGAACCGTTTGTTCCGGCTCGATCCAGCGAAACGGATACATCTCCCGCTCCCTCACTTGCTGCAGCATCTGTCCCAGCATCGGTCCAAAATCACCGTAGCGGCTTACTTCCGCCAGGTTCCGTACCGGGTGAGCATGCATCAACGCTCCGACACCGCCAGATACGGACAACTCTTCCACCGCGATGACGTCCTGCATCTGCTGCCCCGATACAAGCAGGCCGGATAATTGCCGTTCTTTCCCCGAGAGGTAATCCAGCATGCTTTGGCTCATCTCTAGTGCGATTTCCTGGAGCTGGACGTATGTTGCCGTCTGTCCTGCCTGCGCTGATAGTCCCTTCGCAGCCAACCACGGGGTGATGTGCGGGGAAACATACTCTATCACTCCCCGCTCGTTGATACGAATCAAGCGGCCACCGATATGAAAGGTGACGGTAGCAATTGCTTTTCCCCGATAAAAGAAAACTGCGTTTGCCGTTCCTCCGCCGATATCCACGTTGACGACGTTTCCCGCTATGGCTTGAGAGCGTTTTTGAGCACCTGCGCCTTTCCCTGCCAGAACCCCTTCCAGGTCGGCTCCCGCTGTCGCTACGACGAAATCGCCTGACCGCTCCGCCAAAAGATGGACGATATGCTGGGCATTCTTTTTGCTCGCCGTCTCGCCAGTGATGATCACTGCGCCTGATTTAATCTCGGACAGGCTGATCCCGGCTTTTTGGTACTCGTCCTTCAGGATGGCTCCGATCCTCTCTGCATCGATCTCATCGAAACCGATCAGCGGAGTCGTATGGACCGGACTGGCATAGAGCAGTTGCCTTTCCACGATCTGATACCGCGGCAGCGAAAACGTGCTGGACATCCGCCCCAGCCGAAGCCTGCTCACGATCATTTTGGTGGTGCTGGTCCCCACGTCAATACCGACGCTTTTGATCCACTGCTCCTCCATACACGCCTCCTCTCCGCCGTTCGGATACCTTCCAGAAAAAAAGGATGCTCGAACATCCGCATGCATCCACATTCGGATCGACTCAAGCATCCTCGCCCGGCAATTTCTTCACTTTTCCTTCTCATCCATCAAATCTGCATCTTTACATCAAGCAAGAGGCTCGATTGGATGCTCATTCGCCAGTATTTCCTGGGCGAGCTTTGCCAGCGGCACGCGCCTTTGCATGCTCACCTGCTGCATCCACCTGTAGGCAGCTCCTTCCTCCAGCGACAACTGTCCCATGAGCTTCCCCTTGGCCTTCTCGACTGCTTTGCGGTCCTCGATTTTTTGTTTCAATTCCACAATATCCCGTTTGAGTGCCGCTTCCTTCTCCTTCTGACTCAAGGCAATTTCGACCGCAGGAAACAGATCCTCCTCCGAGATCGGCTTGACCAGATAGGCTGTCACCCCTGCCTTGCGTGCATCCTGGATCAACTCTCTTTGGCTGTATGCAGTCAATAAGAGAATCGAGCTGTCCGAAAAGGAACGGATAATCTGACTCGCCTTGACGCCGTTTAACACAGGCATTTTGACATCCATGATGATCAGATCCGGCTTGTGGCGATGAGCGAGTGATACCGCTTCTTCTCCGTTCTTGGCCTCCGCCACGACCAGATAGCCTTCGTTCTCCAGCATCTCCCGCAAATCCATACGAATGACCGGCTCATCATCCACGACCATAATCCTCGGCTGTGTCATCTGCATCCTCCTTATGTATCGGATAGAGAATGGTAACCTCCGTACCGTTGCCTGTATTGCGAAAGTGGATCGTGCCCTCGAGGTCTTCCTGTACGAGGGTTTCCACTATTTTCAACCCCAAATGTCCCTTTTCCCAAATATGCTGCATGTCCGCCATCCCGATCCCGTCATCTGTGACGGAGAGACTGACAAAATTCTCTTTGGGTACAAGCTCGATGGCGATGACGCCCTCCTGACGATCCGTGAACGCGTGGATCATGCAGTTCTGCACCAGCTCCGTCACGATTAGGGCGAAGGAGGTCGCTTTGTTTGACGGCAGATAGAATGATTCGCCCGTGATGAGCACCTGTATCGACTGTTCGGAGCGTCTCATGGAAGAGACGATGATTTTGGATATTTTTGTTAAAATTTCTTTGAAATCAATTTTATCCAGCCCATCGTGAGCGAGGTATTCATGAATGATAGCGATACTGTTGATGCGATTGATGCTCTCGCGGTACACCTTCTCCAATTCGGGCGATGAGGAACGCCTCATCTGCAGACGCAAAAGACTGGATATCGTCTGCAAATTGTTTTTGACCCTGTGATGTATCTCTTTGATGACGGCTGACTTGATCATCAGTTGCTTCTCTTTTTCCCGGATGTCCGAGATGTCCCGCAGCAAAATAATACCGCCGATGATGTCCGGCTTGCGTGCTGCCGAGACTGCCTTCATCATGATGAAATTTCTCCCGCGCGCCAGCTCTTCCTGAACGTAGCCGCCGTGTCGGACGAAATATTCCGGAGAGACGCGCCAGGCGAAGATTTCCTCGATCCCCACTCCTTTATGAGGGGATTCAAACCCGATCTGCTGCAATAATTCATGCGCTCGCTCGTTGGCGTAGGTGATCCTCCCCGTCTGATCGAACAAGATCATCCCCTCGTGCATCAGCGAGGTAATTGGCATATCGGGAACAGCAAACTGAATCAGGGTTTCACTTAGATGCTCCGTGGTTTCCTTGAGCATTTCCACGTTTTTTTCCTGTTCGACCTGTTTGGAAATGTCTTGCTCGGTGATCAAAGTGCCGATGG
>DASQMM010000133.1:0-3424 GCA_035645495.1 Brevibacillus sp.
AGGCGAAACAGCGCAATGCCATGCTGGCAGCCTTGAAAAAGGGCGATAAAATCGTAACGATTGGCGGTATGCACGGAACGATCCAGGAACTGTCTGATGATTCGGTGACGCTGCGAATTGCCCATAACGTAAACGTTACGTTTGACCGCGGTGCAATCAACAACGTCTTCTCCTCCAATGCGAGCGAGCCTGCACCAACCAAGACAGAGGAAACAAAAGAAGAAGCAAAATAAGCCTGACACGAGCGCGAAAGCCTGGTGACCGGCGATAGAATGCAGACAAATTGAAAGCACAGGAACAATAGACTGCTCTGGTCCATTGTCCTGTGCTTTTTTGCTGCTTTCAGATTAATACAGCCAAGCCTTATTTGGTTATTTGCCATCAAGAATGGGGACGAGCCCATCCATTCTGATTTCCTGCTCATCGGCTCTCTGCGTGTCAATCTGGTAAACATCTTTTTGTGGAACAGGAAATGTTTGGATGAAGGTGCCGTTTTGAGTTATTTCACTATCATAGCCCACACCGTCTACCTTCAGTTGGGTCTCTTCTGTCAAAGCTTCCCCGGGCAGAACCATATGCAGCTTATGATTTTCGTAATACGCGTTCAGGATTTGACTGCTTTTATTTCCAAAGGGAGCTTCGATGGGAAATTTTCCATGCAGCTCCAATCTGAAACTTCCCGTTGTCATTGTAGAAATGGTTGCGCCATCGAACTTCAGTGCCAGCTTTTGCGGAATGGCGTCGAAGTACAAGGAAGGAATCATGTCCAGATCGTAATCTTCAGCCGAAGCCGTACCGCCATTCCTTTTTTGGAGTGAAGTAGGCTCAAGTGATGTATACTCCTTTCCCTGATCATCTACTAGACGGGGATTTATTAGATTGCGAAGGGTATAACCGGCCTTTGTTTGGGCCTGCACCTGCACCCTCATAACGGTAGGAAATAATTGTACCTGTTCAACCGCAAGGCCCAGAAGGACTTCTTGGTCCCCCAATTGAGGCTTGTTCATCGCTGCAGGCTGTATAATTTTCCTTGCAGTGGCAACATCTTTCGGCAGCGGCAACGGTATTTCTGCGAGCACAGCTTCTTCATCATGTACCCTGTCATGGAATGGCTTCTTGAAAAATTTCACATTGAGAACCGGATTTGTTTGCTTCAAGATTGTTTCCATAGAATCCATTGTATCCCACTCATTCTTAGTCTCTGACAGGTTGTAGTTTCCAGTGAAGACGAGATAGTGGGAACCATTGATCAGCTTCAATTCTGCTCTTCCGCTACCTCCTCGAATATTGACGCCGATATCAGAGTTGAGGGAGTAGTCGTCTTGATAAAAAATGTGGTGGGGGTATTGCGTTAAGTCTTTTCCGTTCGCGATTGCTTCCTTCACGAGTTGTTCTACTTTTTCTCCAGATACCAGCATGGTATACGTGATTCGGAGTTGGTCTACCATTACATCCTTGATTTCGACCGTATAGCTGTTTACTTCCTTTTTTACTGAAGGGAGGATGGGATAACCGTTTTGGAGCGCATGGGAGAATCCCTTGTCAGGTTCAATCCATTCGAATTTTTCCGGAGACTGGACAGAGCCAAACTTATCGACTGTGCCGCTTACGGAGTTGTTCGGGTTCCCTAAGTTAAAGAATAAAAGGGCAGAAACCGCAATTCCGATCGGCCAAGCTACTATGCTCCATTTGTGCATTCTGGTCTGCTTCTGTATCTGTTTCATTACTTTTTCTTCCAGATCGTATGGGTGAAACGGGTATTTTTCGCGAATCTGTTGCTTGGCTGATTGGACAACCTCCCTCATCAGGCGATCTTCCTTCATTGCGAATCCTCCTTTGACATGATCTTTCTCAACTGTTTTCTTGCCCGGTGCAATCTGGTTCGAACAACATCCTGTGAGACAGACAGGATGCGGGCTATTTCATTTGTCGTCAAATCCTCATAATAGTGCAAAATGATAACCTGTCGGTACATGGGTAGAAGGGACATGATCATCTCCAAGGTATCTTCGCGATTCAGTCTGTTCTCCACTTCCTCCTCAACACTGTCTTTTGCGTGTTGATCAAGATTGCTGCTCAGGCTCTCATCCACCATCGTCCAGACGTTGCGGAATGTCCAGGAGCGAAAGTATTTTTTCGATTCGTTCATGGCAATTTTGAAAAGCCAATGCTTGATTTCTCCTTCTCCGCGAAAAGTGTCCAGCTTACAGTACGCCTTGATGAATACGTCCTGTGTGATATCCTCCGCCAGTGCATGGTCCTTGACTGTCAGGAAGAGCAGATGATAGATGTTTTCCCCGTATTGCTGCATCAGCCACTTCAAGTTCGCTTCTCGACTTTTGGGCAATGTGGTTGACAGTATTTCGATATCGTTCAATCGTTTCACCTCATTATTCGTTCCTACTAAGAATGACCCGGCAGAGGAGGGAAGTGTGACAAGAAAAGATATGACCGAAGCAGATATCGCCACTATGCGTCGAATCCAAAGGTTTGTAAAGGAATGACAAGAAACGTCAGGGAAACACCAAGAAATGCAGTGCAGAATATAAAAAAATTGCCCTCCACCTTGCGATGCAAGGATAGAAGAGCAATCCACTTTGCTAAAAAGCAGGGCTTTTTCCATAATCGGAGGCTGTCCTTACAAGCATTCCGTCTTGCCTAAAAGCGAGAATTCCGAGGGAACCCTGATCTTACCTTCTGGGCTTAAAGTTTCTTGGGGTATGACCCGAATTGGCAGAATTGACACCCAAGATTCCCCCGACTCCGGCAATTAGGAATGCGCCAAGCAGGAAGAAAAAGGTCTCCCATTGCAATGGAGCGTCAAATCCGAGGAAACCGATCAGAAGCACGAACAAAAAATAGGTGAGTCCAGTCAGACCGCCGTAGTACCAACCCTTTTCTCCGCGTCGGCGGCCCGTAACAAAACCTCCGATCAAGAGTCCCAGGATATTGATGACGTACGTAAAATAGGGCAGTTCGCCTTCGAGGACTACTTCGAGGAAATCTCCCGTACCGGTGTCACGATCGGCTGGGAATTTCTTGCGACCGGGGTCATTCTATGGACCGTGGAATCCATGCGCAAGGGACATCGCCGGTTTGAACAAATCAACTACACCGATGCCTTGATCATCGGCACCCTGCAAGGAGCGGCCATCCTTCCCGCTATCTCACGCTCCGGACTAACCATCGCGGGTTCCCTATTGCGTGGAATCGACCGGGCAGATGCGGCACGTTTTTCCTTTTTGCTCTCCTTGCCAGCCATCCTGGGCGCATGTACCCTGCAAACCGTCAAACTGACGCAAAATCCGCTCGACACCCCTACGCTGATTCCCATGATTGTAGGCACTTTTTTTGCTGCGGTCGCAGGTTACTTCGCGATTCGCTGTATGCTGAAAATTATCAGCATCGGCTCGATGAAGGGATT